>NZ_JAQOSO010000116.1 GCF_030068505.1 Roseofilum capinflatum BLCC-M114 | reverse complement strand
CCCCTTCTCCCACGGGAGAAGGGGAGAAAAAGTCCCTCTCCCGTGGGAGAGGGATTTAGGGAGAGGGGAAAACGCCCTCATCCCCCTACCCCCTTCTCCCACGGGAGAAGGGGAGAAAAAATCCCTCTCCCGTGGGAGAGGGATTTAGGGAGAGGGCAAGCGATTACCCATTACCCGCCCATAGCACCATGTCAGACTTATTTAACTTCAAAGATCAATTTTCTGAGTCCCATCAGAAAATGTCAGACATCCATCAAGACTTCAAGACTCTTCGCCAGAGTCAACAGCAAGACTGCCAACGCTTAGATAAAGTCGAGCAAGAAATCCAAGAAATTGCCCAACTTTTAGGGGTTTCCGTCGATGAAATTTTAGCCCAAAACTCTGCTAAACCTGCCCCCATTAAAAAAGCGACTTGGGACGATCAATTTTTTCTCAATAATCCCCTAGTTCCCCTGGAAGAGCGGGTAAAACAAGAGGTGCTGAAAAAACCGGATTTATTGCCGCCTCTGTCTCAGCTCGATTATGCCGTGGTGGGGATAGCGGGTTTAGTGGCAGCGCTCTTAGATTTCTTTGTGGTAGCCATTCCCAAAGAGATCAATTATTTAGGCAAATATCAGCAAAAGGGCAGTCAATTTACCGGATGGTTGAGAACCTTGGGAATGGATGAGGGCAAGTTACACCCGTTTTTGCAATGGTGCGAAAAGGTCTGTAAGGTTCCCTATGATAAAAGTTTTTCTTCAGATATTCCTGGTTTACGCCCGACAACTCATCGCTTACTGAGTTTAGGCCATGACCCTTTATTCGGCTTAATTTTTGGCACATTTGATATCTTAAATGGTTCCCTGACGGCGTTTGATACCGAAGGCAACTTAAGAATTATTAAAACCTGGAATATGGCAGGGGAGGATAAAATTTTTGCCCCCTTAATTTGGTTGGGTCATATTGTTTCGGATATGTGTACGTCTATGGGAATTCCGATTCCCGGATGGGGGTTTACTCAGCTCTTGCAATTTGGCTCCATTGGCCCTAATCATATGACGATCGCCCAAACAGCCAACTGGATGTATGTTAATGGCTATGATTTGCGCCATCTACTCACCCTTTCTATACCCGTGGCAACCATCGAGCTAGTCATTCGCAGCTATGATTATTTGTCCACGCTCCAGCTAGAACCCTCTGGATTAAACCCTTCTAGGGCTTATGGACAAATCGAGAAGATTCAAGCCAAACTGAAGCTGAATAAAATGTTACTGCTCTCGCGGGCGATCGCCGTCAGTGGCAATGGCTTAAAAGTCTTCACCTATGCCGGAAATCCCCTAGCGGTGAATGTGGCTCAATGGCAGTTTCTGATTAAGGATAGCGTGGCGGTAGTGCAAGGGATGATGCGCGACAGAACCCCGGAACAGCTCGTCAGAAATCGCCAACAAATCAATCTCACCTGGCAGGAAATCCTAGGGTAATGGAGTCGTACATGGAAGGGACGGGACTGGCTGATATCAAGTCCGATTAAACCGCTATGATTACCAATCCTTGTAGGGTGGGCAGGAGCCTAAGCCAAATTATTCAAATTCTATCAGCATACCCTGCCCACCTTACTGCTATATTTTGATGGATTACAAGACTTACAAGCCCCACTCCCTAACCCCGTCTATCACTACATCCTCGATGTAAACCTGAAACTCTTATAACAAATTGTTACAAAAAACCCCCTAGATAGGTGACGTTTGTCCCCTTCAGTTGGGACAATAGAGATTCGTGTTCATGTTAAAACCTGAACCTTTCTATGGATGTCAATGAATTTCTAGACCGTTATGCCGCAGGGGAACGTTATTTTAAGGACGTTGACCTGTTCCGAGCTGACTTGAGTAGTGCCAATTTACCCGGAATTCGCTTATTGCGAGCCGATCTATTTGCAGCCAATCTGTTTCGGATTAATCTGTTAGGCGCTGATTTGTTCCGCGCTCGGTTAATTCGAGCTAATTTGTACTGTGCAAATTTGAGTGGAATTAATCTGGGTGAAGCGGAACTCATTGGTGCAGATCTCCGAGGCGCAGATTTAAGTGGCGCAGATTTAAGTAGCGCAGATTTAAGTGGGGCAGATTTAACTGATGCCAATTTAAGCTATGCGGATTTGAGTCTGGCCAGTTTATGCCGAGCGAACTTAACGAATGCCCAATTCGACACAGCAAAGTTGGATAAAACTGACCTGAGTAAAGCCATTATGCCAGATGGAGTCAAACATTCTTAAGAGAAAAGGCAAGGGGCCCCTTGCCCCTTGGTAATCTTGTGTAAAGCAACAGATTAAGCATAGGATTATAACAATAGGGTATCTTCTGGCATCTACATTTCAAACGTATGTAATCGTTATTCGGGATTAAAATCAGATTATGTCAAGCCAATCTTTTGCCCAAGATAATGATGTAATGACAGTTAATCCTGGCAGTCAGGACAGTCAGGTGGAAGCCTTAAAAGAGGATTTTATTCGGAATCTGCATTGCATTCAAGGGAAAACACTTCATCTTGCTACTCCCCATGATTATTATATGGCTCTGGCCTATACAGTGCGCGATCGCCTCCTCGATTATCGTCTCCATACCAGTCGTCGCTACCAAGAACAGCAGGCCAAAACCGTCTATTACCTGTCTGCCGAGTTTCTTATGGGTCGTCAACTGAGTAATAATTTACTCAATTTAGGCATTTATGAGGACACGGTGACAGCCTTAGAGCAATTGGGCTTAAACCTTCAAGATTTGGTGGTTTTAGAAGCAGAACCGGGGTTAGGCAATGGGGGCTTAGGTCGGTTAGCCGCTTGTTTTCTAGATTCATTAGCTACCTTGAGTTTACCGGCGATCGGCTATGGTATTCGCTATGAATTTGGCATTTTCGATCAACTGATTCTCAATGGGGTGCAAGTGGAGCGCCCAGATAAATGGTTGCGCTATGGAAACCCTTGGGAAGTGGGCCGTCCAGAAGCGAGTGTGCGGGTCAAATTTGGCGGATATACGGAATTTGTCCCCGATGAATCTGGGCAAATGCATGTCAGGTGGATTGGCGATCGCGAAATCACCGGAACCCCCTATGATACCCCTGTGCCTGGATATCAAAATCAGACCGTCAATCGGTTACGATTATGGCGAGCTTATGCCACCGAAGAACTCGATTTTGCCCAATTCGATCGCGGGGATTATGTGGGAGCAGTATCCGATAAAATCTTCTCGGAAAATATCTCTAAAGTCCTCTATCCCAATGATAATACCTCTCAGGGAAAACAGTTACGGCTAGAGCAGCAATATTTCTTTGTTAGTTGTTCTTTGCAAGATATTATTAATCGCTATCGGCGGCAATATGAAACCTTCGATCGCTTCCATGAAAAAGTCGCCATTCAGCTCAATGACACCCATCCATCTATTGGCGTAGCGGAGTTGATGCGGTTATTGATCGATGAATATCAGTTGGGCTGGAATCGCGCTTGGTACATTACCAAGCATGTTTTTGCCTATACCAATCATACCCTACTTTCGGAAGCTTTGGAAACTTGGCCGGTGAGTTTATTTAAGTCCTTGCTCCCGCGACATTTAGAAATTATTTATGAAATTAATCAGCGATTGATGAATGAAGTTCGCTCTCGCTATCCAGGAGATTTAGAGCGATTGTCGCGCATGTCTTTGGTGCAGGAATATCCAGAGAAAAAAATTAGAATGGCCCATTTAGCGGCTGTGGGTTCTCACTGCATTAATGGCGTGGCGCAACTGCATACCGATTTGTTAAAGGCTCAAGTTTTGCAGGATTTTCATGACTATTGGCCGCAAAAAATTCAGAATAAAACCAATGGTATTACTCCTCGGCGCTGGTTGCTGTTGAGTAATCCTCAATTGTCTGCCTTGATTTCCTCAAAAATTGGCCAGGGTTGGATTACGGATTTAGAGCAATTACGAGGATTAGAACCCTATGGGGATGATTCCAACTTTCAACAGCAATGGCAACAGATCAAATATGACCATAAAGTGGAGTTAGCCGAGCATATTTTGTTGTTTAATGATTTAGAAGTGAATCCGAGTTCGTTGTTTGATATTCAGGTGAAGCGGATGCATGAGTATAAGCGTCAGCTTTTGAGTGTGCTGCATGTAATCACCTTGTATCATCGGATTAAGCGGAACCCTGGTTTAAATCTTGTCCCTAGGACGTTTATTTTCGCCGGGAAAGCGGCTCCGGGCTATTTTATGGCAAAAATGGTGATTCAGTTGATTAATGCGGTGGCAAGGGTGGTAAACCAAGATCCGGAGGTGGGCGATCGCCTAAAAGTGGTGTTCCTGGCGGGCTATTCTGTTTCCTTGGGACAAAAAATTTACCCGGCTGCCGATCTCTCGGAACAGATTTCCATGGCGGGAAAAGAGGCATCGGGCACGGGAAATATGAAATTTGCCCTCAATGGTGCGGTAACGATTGGCACGTTAGATGGGGCGAATATCGAAATTCGGGAAGAGGTGGGTGAGGAAAATTTCTTCCTGTTTGGTTTAACCGCATCGGAAGCGCAAGCTCTGAAAGGGAAGGGGTACGATCCGAAATCCTATTATCGCCAGAATCGGGAACTGAAAGCGGCGATCGATGGCATTGCCAACGGGGAATTTTCCCCGGAAAATCCGGAGTTATTTCACCCCATTGTTGATTCCTTGTTGAAGCGGGATGAATACTTACTCTGTGCTGACTATGCCGATTATATCCACTGTCAAGAGCGTGTGAGTCAAGCCTATCAAGATCGGGCAAGTTGGACGAAACAATCGATTTTGAATACGGCCAGGATCGGTAAGTTTTCCAGCGATCGCGCGATCGCACAATACGCCAAAGACATCTGGCACATTCACCCGGTCATAGGTAACAGGTAATCCAAAAACCCCATTCCCTGCACCCTGAAAAGGGCGCAGGCCAGTATCAGCGCTTCACCTCCACCACTTCAGGGCGTTCCGGCAACGGCCAAGCCATCCGGTCTGCCAAGGTTACCCATGCGGCGGCGACTTGGGGTAATTCAATTAACAGAATAATACCCAAAGTAATGCACCATTTATACTTATTTTGCTGACAATTTTCACCCTGGTTTTCCGGTTGTTGTTCTGGCTTGGAATTCAAAACGCTCATTGGCTTATCCTCAATTCATCTATTCTTCAAGTCTGCCACACCAGGATTGAGAATAGGTCTAAGCTAGGTCTCGAAAAAAGTCTAATTTTTAGGGTAAAGTAGCAGCAAAGTCTAAAGTCTATTCGAGGTCTAACTAAAGTCTAAAAAGTCTAAACAAAGTCTAAAATTGGAGCGGTAGCGCTGTTTTTATAGTAACATAGACCTGGGGATAGAAGCCGGGTTTCTCCAAGAAACCCGGCTTCTGACAACATCGCGGAGAACAGCTCTATGACAATGACTTGGCAAGAATTTATCAAAGACATCTCTGGAAAGCGCGGGTTATCGCCTAAAGAAGAAGAAACTTTATTAGCAAAATTTCCCAAGGAAGATGAATGTTTAGATGAAGATACAGTTGCGGCAAAATTGACTGATCCCAAGGGAACTGTCAAGAAAAGAATGGGAGACATTTACGACAAGTTTAAAGCGCTATCTGAAGATTTAGCCAATTGTAACGGTGCAGGAAAAGCTGGACACTTGCATAAATTTCTCAGACAACAATATCGCAATGGCTGCGGTTCTATCGTTCCTCCCAAACCCGATGGGTTGTACTCCGATGAATTTAAGGCGCTCATTCAAGAAAAAATTGAACGATTTTGTGGGCGCGAGTTTGTCTTTGACGCATTTGACCAGTTTATTCAACACAACCCCAAAGGCTATTTTACCGTCATTGGCGATGCGGGGATGGGGAAAACTGCCCTATCTGCAAAATTGGTATCTGAGCGACACTATCCCCATTATTTTAATATTTTAGCCCAGGGGATTAATACCCCAGATTTATTTCTCAGGAGGATTCGCGAGCAGTTAATTGGCCGGTATCGGTTGGAAAAGGCAGAAGGGGACAATTTACCGGCATTGCTGGAAAAAGTGAGTCAGAAGCTACCCGCAGGAGAGCGACTGATTTTAGTGATTGATGCTTTAGATGAAGTGAATCAAGAGTCAGGAAGCAACCTCTTATATTTGCCCATGACGCTGCCGGAGCGGGTTTATATTTTCTTGACTCGGCGACCCTATACCTTGAAGACGAAGCGGTTGAATCTGTCCCCTGGGGTTCCTTATTCTGAGTTGGACTTGAGGGAAGAAAAGTATATGAAGTTAAGTGAGATTGATATTAAAGCCTATATTGGTTTATTTTTGCAAGACCCAGAGCATCAAGAGAGTTTGCAGCGTTGGATAGCCGAGCGCACCACAACAGAAGAGTTTGTGGAGCAGGTAGCCGACAAAAGTGAGAATAACTTTATGTATCTGCGCTATCTGTTACCGGCCATTGCCGAGGGTCAATATAATGATTTGCAGTTGGCACAGTTACCGAATGGGTTAGAGGAATATTATCAACAGCATTGGGTGCGGATGGGCATGGAAGATGCACCGCAAGAATTTATAGTGATTATTCTGTTTATCTTGAAGGAGGTGGGGACACCCATTCCCAGTGAAATGATTGCCGAAATTGCCGAGCAAGACGAGGCACAAGTGGAGGATGTTTTAGACGGTTGGATTGAATATTTAAGGATGCAGCATCAGGATGGAGAGTGTTGCTACAGCATCTATCATGCCAGTTTCTTGAATTTTCTGGAGAAGCAGACCGCGTTGAAACAAAATCGCAAGTTATTTCGGGAAGTCAATCAGCGCATTGCTGATTACCTGGAAGGAGAAATGGAGTAAACCGAAATGGTCTATGAGTTATCAATTGTTTGCCCTCTCCCTATATCCCTCTCCCACGGGAGAGGGACTTCTTGCTCCCCTTCTCCCGTGGGAGAAGGG
>NZ_JAQOSO010000115.1:29315-102632 GCF_030068505.1 Roseofilum capinflatum BLCC-M114 | reverse complement strand
CCCCCTTCTCCCATAGGAGAAGGGGGTGAAAGTCCCTCTCCCGTGGGAGAGGGATTTAGGGAGAGGGCAAGCTCTCGGTTACGCCCCTCATCCCCCTGCCCCCTTCTCCCATAGGAGAAGGGGGTGAAAGTCCCTCTCCCGTGGGAGAGGGATAGAGGGAGAGGGCATCCATTATCCCCCCATCGCCTGAACATGCCATGAGTACGCTGCTTAAACAAGTACGGGCCATTAATCCCATCGCCCAAACTGACCAAATTCAAGATGTATGGTTAGACCATGGCGAAATTAAAGCCATGGGGGACTCGATTCATGAGTATCCCCCAGAAACCCAAGTGCAGGATGGTCAGGGGTTGATTGTCGGGCCGGGATTGGTAGATTTATATAGTCAAAGTGGGCAGCCAGGATTCGAGGAGCGGGAAACCCTGGAGTCTTTAGTCCATGCAGCGAGGGCGGGGGGATTTATTCGGGTGGGGATTTTGCCAACTACTTATCCTCCCATCGATAACCCGGCAACGGTGGCTCTGTTGAAGGGGAAAACGCCCCAGTATCTGGGGGTGCAACTCTCATTTTGGGGGGCGCTCACCCAAGGGGCAAAGGGGCAACAGATGAATGAGTTGGGCGAGTTGGCAGGTGCGGGGGTGGTGGGGTTTAGTGATGGTCAGGCGATCGCCAATCTGCTATTATTACGCCGACTCTTGGAATATGCCGGGCCCTTGGGTAAACCGGTGGCTCTCTGGCCGTTGGCGGTGGATTTAGCGGCCGATGGAGTCATGCGCGAAGGTCATGTGTCCACTCGCTTGGGCTTACCGGGAATTCCCGCGTCGGCCGAAACCGCAGCTTTGGCGGCCCTGTTGGAACTGGTAGCCCAAACCCGTACCCGCGTGCATATTATGCGGGTGTCTACGGCTCGGTCTGTGCAATTAATCCAGGAGGCGAAGGAGGGGGGACTACCGGTAACCGCGAGTACCCCTTGGATGCATTTACTCTTGGATACAGAGGCTATTTCTTCCCAGAATACAGGTGGGTTTATGCCCTACGATCCCAGTTTCCGTCTAGCTGCCCCATTGGGCAATCCAGAGGATCGAGAAGCGTTGATTTGGGGTATGGGTCAGGGAGTGATTGATGCGATCGCGATCGATCATACGCCCTATACTTACGAAGAAAAGACCGTGGGCTTTGAAACAGCTCCGGCGGGGGCGATCGGGTTAGAATTAGCGCTACCCTTACTCTGGCAAGGATTAGTAGTGACGGAAGAACTATCGGCTGTGCAATTATGGCGCAGTTTGAGTACCCATCCCGCTTTATGCTTGAATCAAACTGCACCCAGCTTAAATATAGGACAACCGGCCGAGTTAATTGTCTTCGATCCCCAAGTATCCTGGACTCCAGATCGCACTACCCTCAAGTCTCTAGCTTCTAATACCCCTTGGTTGCACCACCACATACAGGGTCGGGTAATACACCGATTTGATCGGTATCCTGAGAATAAATAGTCCTATACTCCAACAGATTTATCGGTCTGATTAGCCGTGTAGTCAAAATTGAGGAACATGATTACAGATACGGTTGTAAAATAACAACCAATTGCACCCTTACCTAGAAACAACAATGCTTGGGCAGCCAGGTCTAACCCAATGACGCTGAGGAGACCACTAACGACACTTATAGCCAGGCTCAAAAGGAAAATAGGGATAGCAACCAAAATCCCTAAACCTAGAAATCGTCCAAATACACCCCACCAACGACCTTTAACCAGAGTTTGACTATAGCTTAGGGAATTGAAACCACAATTGCGTAAGGCAACAGCATAGTAGGCAAAACTGTATCGAATAGACAGCCAGATACCTGGAATAATAAGTACAACCAAGCCGAGTGCAACAATAATCGATATGACAAAACTGACAACGAAGGCAATTAAGATCTTGGGGGCAGCATTTTGCAATACCGTTAGCGTTTCTACACTCTGACCTCGAATGGAGCGCTCAACGACATCGGGTATGGCGAGTCCAACAACTATCACCAGGACACTAGAGATAATGGAGAGCAAAATTTCTAGCCCCGCAGGAAGTTGCTCAAATTCTTCCAGAATGAGAAGAGGTAAACTCGATATCAGAAGAAAAATCAAAAAGATTTGAATATTTTTTCTAAACTCAGACCAGCCCATACTGAGGTACTCTGGAATGCCAAGTAGAGAATTTTGGAGTTCTGCTTCCATCATCATAGACTCTTTGTGAATTCAATTATCACTTTCCTATAGACTATCCTGTGGTTCTTGAAAATGGTTCTAAAATTCGTAAGGCTTAATATAATCTGAATTTTTTTCACCAGGCGATCGTCCGCAATGGATGGAACGGAGCCAAGGGAGTGGACTAAAAGTTCTAGCTATAAACCCTGAATCAGGGGGTAGCAAATGTCAGAATCAGGGTATGGGGAGCAGGATTCAGTATTATTCTTTGATTAATAAGGCTTGTTCAACAACCTGGGGATAGCGGATTTTTACCCAGTCGGGAAATGCTAGATGGGGGGTTTCTGTGAGTTGGCGCGAAAGCAGTTCAATAATATCATCCACTTCGTTAATTAAGTCAAAGATAAAAATATTGGCTGCCATGGTTTTATGGAAGTTAAAGTCTAGAGTCAGAAAATGTTCAATATTAATATCTTCTCCTAATCCTAAAACGATCGCTTTGGCTTGACTGTGATGATCGATATGTTGACAGAGGGTTTTCAGATGTTCAATGAATTGCTCTTCATCGTCAAATTGACCATCGGTATAGATGATAAAAAAGGCTCCGTTGGCAATGGGATGGGGTTGACTAATCCAGCTATTTATGGAGTGTTCGAGGGTTGGAGTAATAAAAGTTTTGGTTTTGGGTTGATTTTCGATAAATAGTTTGTGAATTTTTGATGGATCGGTAATAGTGATGGGGGAAGGAGGGGTGCGCTGACGACTAAAAAAGTGGAGGGTGAGCCGATCGCAGATTCGCTGGTCTTCCTGGCGATAGGCAAGAATTGCAGCACAGTGTCCTTCTACAATTTCTGCTAAGTATTCATATCGAGTTTGGTTACCTGTATCTGCATCTTTACGCACCATGGAGCCGCTTTGATCGATGAGAATATAAACGTCTCGATTATAGAGGGGATAAGGGGTAGAGGGAGATGAAATCTGGGGAGTGGTTACCCAATCGGGTTGGTATTGATTGAATAGAGCAATTAATTCCGGACGCTTCGAGGTTCGATCGTCGGGAAACTCATTTTCAATGGCGAAAGCGCGACAGAGGTTTTCGATATGCTTGCGAACCGTGGAGGTTTCGATATTCAGGGATTGGGCGATCGCCCGATCGCCGACTCCTGCTAACACCAACTTTAGCACCTGTCGTCGTCGTGCCGTTAATCCTTCCAAAGTGGCCTGAAATTGCAAGCGATTCATATTTTCCCTAACGTACAATGAGAGGATATGGACAAGTAGGCAGTAGAAGAATTGATGATTTTGGGGTTCGATCCGGGGAAAGATAAGTGTGGCATTGCGGTGATGGCCGAAGAGGGTCAGGTATGGGAGCATGAGGTCGTTGCTTCCGATCGCGCGATCGCCACTTTAAAGGCTTGGTCTCAACAATATGGGGTTTCGCTGTTGGTCATGGGAAATCAAACCACCTCGAAAACATGGGAAGCGAAACTGAAGCCAGAGTTTGCCGAAACGTTAGAAATCATCAAGGTAGATGAGAGATATTCTACCTTAGAAGCGGGCGATCGCTACTGGAAAATGTATCCTCCCAAGGGCTTAACTCGTCTGGTTCCCCAAGGAATGCGCCAACCTCCCCGTCCCATTGACGATATTGTGGCCATTATCCTCATTGAACGGTATCTCGCTACTCTAGAACCGTCTGAATCCTAATGCCCTAACTCAGGCCGATCTTTGAGTTGTTCTAGGGTATACTCTCGACCAATCTCAATCAGCTCATCAATTTTACTCACCTCGAATACTGGATAATCCTGCAAAGGTGGAGTAAGAACAATATCAGCAGCCGCAAAGGTTTTCTGAAGATTAGAAAGGCTCTTAGTTCCCATGGATAACCCCAAGAAATCCATTAAACCGGGACATTCTATAGGCTTCATTCCAGGATTAATGCGGCTCCAGAGAATTTGCCAAGGAGAGGGAAAATCTTCGTAGGAAAACGCAATTTTATTCATCGACCAGGGCGCAACACTCGATAGAATAATCGGCCCAGAATGGAGTTCTTTCATCGTTAAACTGGGATCGTTATCAACTACTCCCCCATCAATAAACAGTTCCCCATTGTCAATAAAGGGAATAAAAGCGCCAGGTAAAGCAGCCGACGCGCGAATGGCTTGCCAAACCAAACCGCGACGATGAACTTTTTTCTGCCCTGTGGTGATATTGGTGGAACAGGCGAAAAAATTGATCCACAAATCTTCAATGCGAATATCTCCATATAACCATTTGAGTCCCCGATCAAATTTTTTGTGACTCAGAAATGAGGTAACGGGAATCGTCACAGTGGTAAATGGATTATTCTTAGCTGTATTTTCCTTACCTCTAGCAATCATGGTGGGAATATCTGAACCCATGGCATATTCTGCGGCTAATAACGATCCCATGCTGGTTCCGCCAATAAAATCAATCGGAATACCCATCATTTCTAAGGCGTGAAAAACGCCAATATGAGCCATTCCCCGTCCCCCTCCTCCACCGAGGGCTAAACCGATCGCACAACCGGCTAAAAAGCGACCGATCCGTTCAATATCCCCCTGATGTTGCGATCGCACGTGATGATGAAGAGAAAGAGTTCTCGGTTCTAACCAAAATCGGGTTCCGGTGGGCAAGCTTTCCGTATTTTCATGGATTAAAATCAAGCTTTGTTCTCTGGTGGTGGCTGGATTTTGCTCCGCTTGCACCCGTTCTTCCAGAGGGGTTAACCCTGGATCGGCTGAAGAGAGAGCTACCCAAACCAAATGATCCGCTTGTCGAATACAGCGTTGTGTCCAAGGAGAATCTGAGCCATCCCCTTCAAAAATAATAAACCGATACTGTTTTTCCTGTTCTTCGAGCCAGAGTTGCAGTCTTACGCCACGGGGTTCTTCAGGATCGACATCGGCAATATCCGGGAAGTCTAATATTTCTGCCAGGCGATCGCGATTCAGATGCAAGACTTCTCCATGGCTAGATAAAGCCGCGACTAAAGATTCTGTAAATTCCCTGAAAGAAGTCGGTTCATGGATCGGTAAAATAGCAATATTTTGATGATCTATTTTTGGGTTAACTACGCCAGATTCTCGCTCCCGTTGCTTAAACCGCTTAATTAAGCGCTCAGTGGTTTTCAGTAGCAGCACAGGATACTGTTGAATTAAAACTTGAAAATCTGCTTGACGATAGCGAATCAACAAGCTGTCTCGCAGAGCATAAACGCTGGCACTTCTCGGTTCATGGGTAATCACTGAGAGTTCACCAATAATTTCCCCAGAACCAATTGTGCCTAAAACTTTAATCTCACCTCGATCATCTTCTAACAAGGTATTAAACCGTCCATGCAAGACCCAATATAAACTATCCCCTGCTTCTCCCTGACGACACAAGCACTCACCTCGACGCAGTTGCACCCACTCCGCTTTAGCTTTTAACTCTTGCATACAATCGTCTTCCAAGTAGCCAAAGGTTTGGGAGAAGAAAGCAGTCATTTGCTGCTCCCTTAAGCGATGTTGAACCAGATCCAGGAAATATTGACCCAGCTCTGGACATTGGGCGATCGCCTCGACCATATTAGTTTTGGGAAACCGAATCACTTGACTTGCCGTGAGCGATCGAATCGATGCCGTTCGTTTGCCCCCTAAGAGAACTTGCAGCTCCCCCACCCACTCTCCTGGTTGGATACGACCTAAAATTAGGGGTGAGTTCAACTCATCCCCTTTATATACTTCTAGTTCTCCCTCTGCCACTAAGTAGAGCGCATCCCCTTTTTCAGCCTCTCGGAATAAGACTTCTAACGGTTCTAAATCGATCGCCTCTAAGGAAGCCATTAGAGGTTCTCTGGTGCGATCGTTTAAACACTTGGATACGCCAATATTCTCCAATAACTCAACAATGCCTTTAATTTCGAGATTTTCATTCATATCCTTCTTTATAAGGTGCGATCCTCTCAATTTTGCTTGAGAGTGCATTCCCATAACCCGCCTAGAAAATCAGCATTATAGCGTGAAGAATGGTTTGCCCATTACCCAGCGATCTAGGTCACAATCTACTGTGATTAACATCATATTGACAAATATAGCAAGAATTCGTTACATTAGTTTACAAGAAACAAAACAAAAGTTCACACATAGGAGAACAACATGGTTAACTTAGTCATTCTTTCCTTACTCTTCATCGCTGGTTGGGTCGCTGCTTCTGTAATCGGAACTCAAGCCTACTTCATGGGAGAACAAACCAAATCTATCCACGAACGCAACTGGGACTCTGACGGCTTCAACAGCATCGCCAAATCCGTAACCGGTCAAGAAACCGACTACACCAACCGCGTCCCTGGATATAGCTTAGATACTTATGGCAGCAACACTCTGGCAAGCTAGTTATCCCGGTAGCGTGAGTACCCTTAACTTCCCGTACTCACCTCCACTCCCCCACGCTAACTCCGTTTCTGGAGTTAGCGTTTTTTATGCCAACTCCCAATTCCCAATTCCCCATTCCCAATTCCCAATTCCCAATTCCCAATTCCCAATTCCCAATTCCCCATTCCCAATTCCCCATTCCCCATTCCCCATTCCCAATTCCCCATTCCCTATTGCCTATTGCCTATTGCCTATTGCCTATTGCCTATTGCCTATTGCCTATTCCCCATTCCCTATTGCCTATTGCCTATTGCCTATTGCCTATTGCCTATTGCCTATTGCCTATTCCCCATTCCCCATTCCCCATTCCCCGACTTCATGTTTGAATAAAAGCAGAGAGAATAAACTTTTGTGAACCCAGGAGTGAATATGTACATCGTGCAGATCGCCTCTGAATGCGCTCCAGTCATCAAAGCTGGAGGTTTAGGGGATGTCGTTTATGGACTGAGCCGAGAATTAGAAATCCGAGGAGTTGGAGTAGAAATCATCCTCCCCAAATACGACTGTATGCGCTACGACCAAATTTGGGGTTTGCACGAAGCCTATCACAATCTCGAAGTTCCTTGGTATGGAGCCGCCATTTACTGCGATGTCCTATGTGGTTGGGTTCATGGACGGTTATGTTTCTTCATCGATCCCCACTCTGACGATCTGTTCTTCAATCGCGGCTGTTACTATGGCTGCAAAGACGATAACATGCGCTTTGCCTTCTTCTCTAAGGCAGCCCTAGAATTCCTTCTCAGAACCAACAAGCGTCCCGATATCATCCATTGTCATGACTGGCAAACCGGTTTAGTCCCCGTGTTGCTCTATGAAATGTATAAGTATCATGGACTAGAAAATCAACGGGTGTGCTATACCATCCACAACTTTAAGCACCAAGGTATTGGTGGTGTTGATATTCTGTGGGCAACAGGACTCAATCGTGAGTCCTATTATTTTGAATACGATCGTATGCAAGATAATTTTAATCCCTTTGCTCTGAACTTAATGAAAGGGGGTATCGTCTATTCTAATTTTGTCAATACGGTTTCCCCTCATCATGCTTGGGAAGCTCGTTATTCCGATATCAGCTATGGCTTAGGGCATACCCTAGAGCTACATAATTATAAATTCGGTGGGGTTCTCAACGGTATTGACTATGAGGTATGGAATCCAGAAGTCGATCGCTTCATTCCCTATCATTACACCTCCAAAACCCTGAAGAACAAAGCCAAGAACAAGAAGGCATTGCGCGAGCGCCTCTGGTTATCCCATGATGAGAAAAAGCCCCTGATTGCTTTTATCGGTCGCTTAGACGATCAAAAAGGGGTGCATTTGGTTCACCATGCCATCTATTATGCCCTGCATCGGGGAGCGCAATTTGTGTTGCTCGGCTCGGCAACTGAGCAAGGAATTAATGACTGGTTCTGGCATGAAAAGCTATTTTTGAATGAGAATGCTGATTGCCATTTAGAGTTGGGCTTTAATGAAGAGTTATCCCACTTAATCTATGCCGGTGCAGATATGATTGTGGTTCCGAGTAACTACGAACCCTGCGGCTTAACCCAGATGATTGGTTTGAAATATGGCACTGTGCCGATTGTGCGTGGGGTTGGTGGCCTACAAAATACAGTATTTGATCGGGATTACGATCAGGATAAACCCCTAGAAGAGCGCAATGGTTATGTGTTCTATCAAACAGATTATAGCGCTCTAGAATCGGCTATGGATCGGGCGATCGGTTTATGGTATGAGTATCCTCAAGAGTTCCAAAAATTAGTGCTTCAGGGGATGACCTACGATTATTCTTGGAAAAATCCGGGCAGTCAATACTTGGGGCTTTATGACTACATTCGTCATAAATAGTTCAGTCATAGGGGCGACCAATGTTTTGCCTCTATTTTTCGCCCCAACTATACCCCTTACCCATTAACCACTATTTTGCCCTCTCATATGATGTCCGCTAAAGTAGCTATAATCAAGTCATTGCGAATGGAACGGAGTGGAATGAAGCAATCTCGATCATCTCGCGAATTGTAGCGGTTGCTTCCCTCCGGTCGCAATGACATCCATTTAACCGGACTTGATATTATCGTCCGAGCTGGCAAAGATTTGCCAACTTTTGGGCGAGGTTTGAAGATTGACTTTTGCGCCGATGGGTAGGGGGTGAAGGGTGTCGCTTCTGGCTTTGAGTTCTAGTCCAGAGGAAGTGTATAAGGTATAACGATGTTCGCGACCTAAAAATTGGCGATCGCCGATTTCGGCAATCCCATGTTCATCTGGCTTAATATGCAGGTCTTCTTCACGAATCATGAGATCCCCTTGCTCTAAGGGTTCCCGCTCATGCACAGCAAATGAGCCGATTTCCGTATCCCATAGAGAACCGTTACGACGAGCCGGGATAAAATTGGCTTGGCTGACAAATTCAGCCACAAAGCGAGTTTGAGGATTACGGTAAATCAGTTCTGGAGTGCCAATTTGTTCAATTGTCCCATGATGCATCACGCCTACCCAGTCACAGATGGAGAGCGCTTCTTCTTGATCGTGAGTGACAAAAATCGCTGATATACCACTAGCTTTGAGGATGCGGCGAATTTCCGCTCGCAGACGCACCCGCACTTGAATATCGAGGTTGCTCAAGGGTTCATCTAAGAGAATTAAGGTGGGTTCTGGAGCTAAAGCACGAGCCAGAGCAACCCGTTGTTGTTGTCCTCCAGAGAGTTGGTGAGGGTAGCGGTTTTGGAGTCCGTCTAAGCCGACTAGGGCGATCGCCTCTAACAGCCGTTTTTCGATTACTCCTTTCCTCGATCTGCGACGATGCCTTAAGCCAAAGGTAATATTTTCCGCCACCGTTAGATGGGGAAATAGGGCATAATCTTGAAACACAAACCCCACATCTCGTTTCTCTGGAGGCAGGGAAAAGCTGCCAGTGGCCACATCTTGACCAAGTAACTCAATCTTGCCCCCAATGGGTTGCTCAAATCCAGCAATTAACCGAAGTAAGGTCGTTTTACCACATCCTGAAGGGCCCAGAAGTCCTAAAATATCACCTTGCTTGAGGGTCAAATTGACCCCATTGACCACAGGTGCTTGATTGGGATGGAAAGTTTTGCTCACCCCTTCCAGGTTCAACACTACCAACTGTGTCATGCTCTTCCCTTCAACCGTTCAATCGATTAAAACTGCTATTACACTAGCATAGTTTTTTCTCACCTTTTGAGAAGAGTTCTTAGTTTATGGGTGGAAAACTCAGAAAGGGAGCGATCCTAAAGGAACAGATGACAGAGAAGAAGACACCCTCTCCTTCTCTGTCGGATCTTTACTCGGAGAACACCAAGAGCCACTATAACTTTGTTGATAATAATTGTCAATACAATCGACCCAAAAAAAGCCGGGAAACCCTTTTCCCGACCCATTCATTCTCCCATTGCGGACGATCCCACAATCGAGCTAAAGAGAGGAAGTCCGTTAACTGAGGGATTCGAGATAGTCCCGTACTCGGTTCCGGCGTTTAGGTTGACGTAGCTTTTGCAAAGCTTTAGCCTCAATTTGCCGCACGCGCTCGCGAGAGAGTTCTAGAGCGCGGCCAATTTCAGCCAAGGAATAGGGATGGCCATCACCGAGGCCAAAGCGCATTTGAATCACATCCCGTTCCCGACTGGTTAAGTCGGCCATCAGATGGCGCAGATCTTGTTGCAAGGATTCGCGCATTAAGGATTCTTCCGGGGAAATGCTATCGGTTTCCAGAAGTTCGCCCAGTTCCGTATCTTTATCTTTACCCACCTTGGTTTCCAGGGATACCGATCGCGGAACGCGCAACAGCACCTCTCGAATTTGGGCCGGAGTCATTTCCAGTTCTGCCCCTAAATCTTCAATGGTAGGGGTGCGTCCTTTATCTTGGGCCAGTTTGCGTTGGGCTTTTTTAATCTTGTTGAGTTTTTCCGTAATATGTACGGGTAGGCGAATGGTTCGGCTTTGGGTGGCGATCGCCCGTGTAATCCCTTGGCGAATCCACCAGTAGGCATAGGTACTAAAGCGATACCCTTTAGTCGGGTCAAACTTTTCTACTGCTCGCTCTAGTCCCAACGTTCCTTCTTGCACCAAATCCAGCAACTCTAAACCGCGATTTTGGTATTTTTTCGCCACGGAAACCACCAGGCGTAAATTAGCCTTAATCATGTGGTCTTTCGATTTAATCCCCGCCGATTGAATTTTGTCTAACTCAGCTACGGTTAATTCCGCTAACTGGGCCCAATGGCGTTTTCCTTCCACTAAAGCCAATTTGAGGGCTGCCACATCCGTTTCCGCAACTTCCGCCCAGCGTTCCCAACTGGGTCGATGGCCAAGCTGGGAAGTGAGGCGATCGCGAATTTCCATTAACCGCACATACTCTCGAATGGGCCCTGTTTCTGATTCTCCAGCCTGATTGCGTAATTCAATCAGTTGAATATAACGCTGCACTTTTTGGGCTTCTGCAACTTCCTCATCTCGACCGAGCAAGTGGACTCTGCCAATTTCTTGAAGATACAACCGCACTAAATCCGTCGTTCGACGGTTGACTGCGGTTGGCCGGTTAGGCGACTCCGTAGACTCCATTTCTAGTTCAGACATGACATCTGATGAGGTCATGTCTTCCTCGGAAGTGAAGTTCTCGGACGCTCCTAACTCATGGTTAGGAGTAGAGGGTTCATCATATTCAGGGTTCGGGCCAAAAGCAGTTACTGGCGTAGTCATCGTCTCAGTTGCTCCAAGTCATGAAAGGGAAGCAGTTACAGGGTTCCTATCCGATTAGGGTTCCCCAAGGGGGTGATAAATTACAGAATCTTTAGATTCTTTTTATAAAATCTATGGGTCTGCAATTCCATCAACTTGATCCGGTTTTCCGAGTTTTGATTGAGTTAACTTGAGTCTCAAGGGTCTAAGCCAGAGAGGGCCGAGACGACGGGGATTCAGTTTCTCTAACAACTCAGGATTTAGGGTATTAGGGTGTTGCTTACTTTGTTTACGGTTAACCCGGTTTAATGGGGTTTTAGCCTTGAGTTAATGGGTTCTCATATTTTTTTATTAGGAGAATCAATTCAGATGGACTATGAAATCCTGCACCCTGATTGATTTATCTAGCTGACTGAGTATCCTATGTTTTTTCGAGTCTACTCCACTATAGATAGAGGTTACCTCAATCGAAGTGACTTGGGTCAAAGGCTGAATTAATCTTTATCACTAACTCACTGGACTTCCAAAACTATTCACAAGTGTGAAAGCTAGACCCAGACAGGGGTAGCCCGGATTGAACTCCCCTTGTCTTTCTTCTAATTTCACCGTCTAAGATCAGGATTCCGGCTTAATATCTCTTAACATCAGGGCATGAACCGCCTGATGGGGACTGATTTTCCCTTGCAGCAGTAAATCAACTTGGGTACAGATGGGGATGGGAATGTGATGAGTTTGGGCGAGTTGGACTAAAACCTCTGTCGTATTAATGCCTTCTGCGGTTCCCTCTAGATGGTCAAGAATTTCCCATAGGGGTTTGGCTTGGGCCAGTTGATAGCCGACCTGATAGTTACGGCTGAGGGGACTATTGCAGGTGGCGAGCAGGTCTCCTAAACCGGAGAGTCCGTAGAAGGTTTCGGGTTTGGCTCCCCAATGAGTGCCAATGCGGATCATTTCGGTTAAGCCCCTGGTGAGTAAGGCGGCTTTGGCGTTGGTTCCTAGGTGGAGACCGTCACAGACTCCGGCGGCGATCGCCAAAACATTTTTTAAGGTTCCTCCCAACTCTACCCCCAGGGGGTCATCGTTGGTATAGACCCGAAACCGGGAGGAGGAGAAAACCTGTTGCACCCATTGGGCGGCTTGGGGGTCTCGACTGGCAACGGTGGTAGCAGCCGGAAGCCCTTGATTAATCTCTTTGGAGAGATTGGGGCCGGCTAAAACAACGACGCTATGGTGAGGAAAAGCTTGTTGCCAGAGTTGGGAGGGGGTAATGCGATCGCTCGGATCGAGGCCTTTGGTGACGGTGACGATGACAGTAGAAGGCTCAAGTCCACAGGCTTGCACTTGCTCTACAACCGGTTTAACGCCTTTCATGGAGACAGCGCTGAGAACCAGGGAAGCGCCAGTAAGGGCTTCCGAGAGGGGGAGAGGGGCGCGACGAGACCAAATTTTAACCTGATGGTGGCGATCGCGGGCTAGTTGGGCTAGGGTTTGCCCCCATACTCCCCCGCCGAGCAGGGCGATAGAGGTTGGCTTATCAGAGAAGGGGGATGATAGTTTAGAATTCATGGATATTTTAAACAAGGGTGTTCTATTGATCTATCACCCTCCCCGCTCCGGTGATATCAAGTTCGCTTATTCATGTCCGCGAAGCGGAAATACCCTAATTAAAAATCCAGGGAGCAAGATGCTCCCACTCCAGTCATATCAAAGAATTCGAGGAGTGCGGGCATCTTGCCCGCTTCTTAACCAATTTTCATGTCCGCTTGCGGAAACCGGACTTGATATGACCCATGAAAAGAGAGAAAAGAAATTAAATGCGATCGGGGTCGATGTTGAGTTCGCGCAGTTTAGCGGCTAGGCGATCGGCTCTTTGAGTTTGTTGGTCGGCCACTTCTTCCGGTGTCAAAAGCAACTCACCCTGGGCTGTGAAGAAGCGCAGTTGGCGATCGCGTTAGCGATGCGGAGCATTATCGCGCCAAAGTCGTTCTAAACATTGAATCAAGAGGATAATTTGTCTGAGGTGCAGTTCACTTTCCACAGGAGGTTCGTCACTATAAAGGTCACCAGGGGGGAAGAGGATCTCTTCTTCTAGGGTTTCGGGATTGGATACTAGGGTTGGGGAAACAGTCATGGCGGTAAAAAATAGAGGGACTAGGGCGCGATCGCCTTCGAGAGAAGTTTCAGTATATTTATTTATAATAACTAAATTCTGAATGAGTCGCAGATAAGATCTTGGATCTTATTATAACGAATCATTAATCAATTTTCACTTCATTCAGAAGCTTTTGAATTAATGGACGATAAATTGTATTATCCAGATGCTCTAAATACCAAGTTTGATAATCGCCGATAATATTCAGATGCTCTTCAATTTGTCTGGCTTCTTCTAGCAGTACCCATAAGTTATGGGTAGCTCGATTATAAAATCCATAGCCTCCACTGGCTCTTAATCCTTCTAAGCCATATTGTTGACAAGCGGGACATTGACAAGTTTGCAGTTTTTCTTCTTCTTCCTGACTCAGATATCGACCCCTCCAGTTCCCTAACTGTGCTACGATACGATCGCCTGTTCCAGGAAGTTGGATTAAACCTCTAGCTGCACGGTTACGCCATCCACTAGAATCAACCGAATTAATGCCTAGTAATGCGGCAATATGTAGGGTGGACGTTCCTCCGATGCCAAAAACATGCAGCTTTTTATCCTTAAATTGCTGCCGAAAACTGACTAAACCATGAATGATTTTTTCATGAGAGATAGCTTTAGGAGCGCGGAGTAAGTTGGGGACAATTCCACCTAAAGCAATGTCTGTTTTTTTTCTTAAACCTTTACTACTGAGAATTTTTTCAATGTATTGTTCTAAGAATTGGCTAATATGCACAACTGGCACATATTTACCTTGATAGTGCCTAAAGTTCATATTCATCGTTTTTTGAAAACACTGCTCCTGTTCCTCTAATGTCATTTGAGGGATGGGGATGAAGTCTTGAGGAATAGGATACCAATCTGGATGAGCTGCTTTGACAAATTCTCGATATTCTTCAACGGGAAGTTCTTGATGATTTTTGATAAATGAAAATGCACCGTTATCTAGATACACTTTTGTAGTTTTAGGGATGGAAAAATGTTCATGTAATCCTTTTTCCATGACTTGCTGTCTTTGTCTACGCATTTTATGAAAATCAGCATAGGAAATCATCACCGCTTGTAACTCTTTGATGTAATAGGGTGAGGTGGTATCCCAGACACGGGGTTTGATGCCTTTTAAGCCAAATCCAGCTACAATCTGCAAATATTATTACCTTTTAGATTTACTAGGTTTACGATTATTTGGTGCTACAACTTTACGATGTTCTTCTTCTAGTGTATCAAAAGCGTTCTTTTCTTCCCGTTCACCTTGAGATTCAGGGGGTTTCATTTTTACAAGAATGGGAAAGCTGGTGAATTGTCCAGATAGAATTGCTTCTCCTACCTCTAAATCTGGTAGCATCTTAGTCTCTTCTTCACCTAAATTTTCTATGACCTTGCGTATAAAACTTTGGTCAGCCGGATTAAGCATTCGCATCACAATATAAGAGTTACACATTGCTAAGGTTGTTTCATCTAACCTCGATGGACGTTGGCTCACTAACATTAATCCCACACCAAATTTACGTCCTTCTTGAGCAATTTTTTTTGTGACTGTAATAGCCTTTTGTTCAGCTATTGTATTGGGTTTTCCAGGTGCAAAATTGTGGGCTTCTTCAAGAAGCAATAAGACAGGATAGGTTAAATCATTTTTGACTTTTGATTCAAAGATATCGTTAGCAATAATACTATATATTGTTGCCCGGAATTCATCAGTATACCCTGTTAGAGAAATAATACTAATTTGTCCATAATTTACTAGCTCTGTTCTATCCTTGGGTAAGGGATTTCCATAAGCTGCATATTTTTTATTTCTTTGTTCCATACCCTGTAATTCCTTTGCTGCTGTGTAAGTACGTTTCTTAATTCCTTCTAGGGTTCTTTTGTCTGTACCGCTATACTGGCTCAATCTGCTCCATCCCCATTCTTCTAACTTTTTCTGATCTTCATTATCAGTTTTTACTTTTTTGGAGTCATTTTGTAATACAGATTCTCCAGCTTCTGCTAAGTTAGCAATAAGCCATAAGTCAGGCTTAATTCCATATTTCTTTAGATCGGGTTTATTGATTTTATCCGATAGCCAATTAGTTCTTTCTTGCATTTCATTTGGGTCATCTACAATAAAGCAACTAGCAGCTTTAAAAACATCATCGAAACGACTTTTCATTGCATCAGTTAATTCATAACCAAGAGAACTAACAATTGATGCTATAGTATCACTCTCTTGCTCAAACACTGGAAATTGAGCATAATAACGCTTAACTTTATTTTGAATTTCTGGAATATCACTTAAGCCTGTATAGTCTCCATGAGGATCGAAGATGACAATAGGATAGTTTTTTATTGCTAACTGCTCAATGATTCTTCTTGATGTCCAACTTTTTCCAGCACCAGTCATAGCTAAAATTGCTAAATGACGGCTGACAATGGCATGACCATCAACTTTTACATTGATATCCCGATTAGAAAGAGTAGCAATATCCAAAGCACGATCTGATATATCATTTTTAGAATTTTCTTTAAGTTCACCAACCACAATTCGTGCAATATCTTTTGAGTCTGGACGATAAGCATTAGTAGCAGGTTTGGGTGGATAACGCAATTTTTTTAATTTGCCACTGCTGATATCTTCCGTAAATTCATACCCTAAAATTTTACAAATTGCTGTTACCATGTCACGACTTAAGGACATGACTGTATCAAAAGGATTTGTTTGAGTATAAGCTAATTCATGTCCTGCTTCTTGAGGAAAAAGGGGATTCATTCTTTCAATTCTTTGCACTTTAGCCCAAATCCGAATTGGTTCTGAAGATTCTTTTTCTTTTGCATTCAGTTCAGCATCAACAGCAATAATGTCCTGTTCTTGAATTGTTTCGGGTGTTACAGCTAAACGAAACTCACTACTGGTACTTTCGCCAACAAGAGTTCCTACATAATTATTATTGCTAGTCATAATCGTATCCTCATTTTGTATGTTTTTGTGCCTAATTACTATTTTTGAAGTATCAGAAAACATTAGACATTAGGACGGAATAGCCAATCCCTTTTAGTCATATAAATAGATTGGATTAATAGTTGACGCATTTGCTCGTCTGTTATTTGACCCGTTTGTAAACTAACAGCCAAGTGGTATTGAATTTGTTTGGCATAAGCATCAGTCATCCATTTAGGAATTTTGGCATATTTATCGACAACATCCAAACCAACCGGAAAACCATAACCAGGTAGCAGTTGGCTATAAAGATATACTCGTTTAGCTGCTTCTAAAACTTGCTCTTTACCTAAATCATTAAATACTTCAATTCTAATTGGTTCAGTTGTCTCTGAAACTTTTAGGTAAAAAGCCGTTATTTTAGGAAAACCTTTTTTTCGATTCGATGGCTTTAGGGGTGACCAGTTAAATTTTCTTTTAGTAGATTCATTCGGGAAACATATATGGCCTTGACCAAGGTTTTCATATTTACTCTTAATTACCAAAGGTTCCGAAAATTCTTGTTTTTCAAGAAGCATTGACAAAAGGAGAGTATCTGTATAACCCAAGCGTTCTAGAAAAATATGTGTGTTATTTAGATCTGTCCGACCATATAAATTATTAAAATAACCTTCCTGATTTACTTTATATAAATCATCAAATATTTTATTGAACAAATTGAAGCTAAATTCTCGCAGATTATTACGTTCAACTACTCCCATGATGATTGGTTTTATTTTTCTTTTTTTATTGTGGGCTTCTCTAATGAGTCTCTGATAAAGAAAGGAAATCCAACTTAGCGGCTCAAATAATCTTTTATTCAAAAAATCTTGGCGATCTTCAGGATTGTCACGATCGGTACAATTATAATAATAAAAATCTTTTGCATCTTTCAAAAAATCATTCTTGAGTTTTTGAGCAAATTGTTCAGAGCCTTTATAATGTCCTAAAAATAGATCGATATCTTTTTCTGTGAAAGGAGTATGTCCAGCATAAGCATTCATCATATAAACTAATGGCCCATGAATCATTAATACCTTTAAGTCAGGAGTTCTTTCTAAAGCTGCAATTGCGCCTAAAAGTTCAGAAGTAATTCTCACGATATCTACAAAATCTTTGCGTTCTTTACTTCCACCCTCTAAATCACCAAAAATGATCGGATAGTAAGTGAATTCCTCTCTTTTAGAGATATCATGTTCTCCTGTTTTTACTTTGTACGAACCAACCCTGATTAATATAGGTACTGGACTGTTCATGTCAATTTGACCAACACCGCCATCAATAAAAGTAACTATTTCATTTTGGAAATTACTCCAGGAAGGGTTCTCAACATGATTGATTTTAAAAAGATGATTGTCTTGATTCTTTTGCTGTAAAAAAGATATTAATTGTGCTGTATTCTTAAAGTAGTTATCCCTTGCATTTGTAGCTACCTTTAAAGCATTTTCTTGTAGTTTTATTAAAATATGAGGCTGTTTTTGAATTTTGTCTTCTACAGCCTGTTGAGTCATAGCTGTCAACTGTTCATGTGTAAATAGGTTTAACTGTTCTGGTTCTGTCATTGGTTATAAATCACAATAAACTGGAATGCCAAGTTGTCGCAAAAGTCGCCGAGCAGCTTGGGAGTGAAAGGAACTTACGGGGAACCCGGTTAATTGACTAACCAACCATTTGGGAGAAATCCTTTGATCGTCAATCAAAATATACCATGTCTGATAATTATAGGGTTTTCCTTTTCCTTGTGCCAAAGCTTGACGGGCAACTTCAGAAAAATTTACATCCGCTAACTTTAGCTCAACTCCTTTGAAATAGACTGTAGCTGGAGTCTGTTCATTAATTACCGGTTCTAAAAATTGCAAAGACTCACCATAAAGCCACTGGCGTAATACCGACAGTTTTCTTCCTAGGGTTCCAGTAGCAAGGGTTACATCAACAGAAACAGGAATGATTTGACTATATCCTTTAAGTGCTTTTAAATACTTTTTGGTTACACAAATCAGTAATCTGTGATAATCATGAACCTTGAGAGTCGCTTCTAAATGCGTAACAATGGATGGGTTTAACTCTAACGATCGCGCTTGGGTCATCTTCTGGTCATAATTAGGAATTAACCGATCGCTACAAATCAAGCCAAACTTTCCAGAGAGAACATAGATATCCAAAGCTGGATCGGGCTGTTGGTTCAGGAAACGCCGTACAACTCGAAAAGCGGGCCCATCATAGCGCTCAAGAGCAGGTAAAGCTTCTGCTTGCGATCGCTTCGCCTGAGAACAGGATAAAATCAATAAACGGCGACTTGTCATCAAATCCTCAACTGTATTCAATAGGGATACTTGAATTTTTCAGATCAGTTTATAGTTTATTTAGCATTTCAATATCAACAAAATCATTTTTAATTTTTAATTTTTAATTTTTAATTGCCTTGTTCTCTGGGGTACTCCTTGTTATAGTTTAAGCAAATTGTCTACCGCCCGTTTGTCCTTGACTATGCTCTCTGAAATCCAAGACCTCACCGCTCGCATCACTCCCCGACTGATTGAAATTCGTCGCCATATTCATGCTCATCCCGAACTGAGCGGCCAAGAACGGCAAACAGCCGCCTATGTTGCTGGGGTGCTGTCTTCTGCCGGATTGCATGTTAAAGAAGATGTAGGCAAAACCGGGGTGATTGGTGAATTACCAGGAGCAGAAACGGGGGCCGGATGTTTGGCGATTCGCACGGATATGGATGCCCTGCCGATTAATGAATCTACCGATTTAGAATTTGCCTCTCGTCAAACCGGGGTAATGCACGCCTGCGGTCATGATGTGCATACGACTCTAGGCTTAGGCACAGCCATGGTCTTATCCGAGTTGGGCATCCCCCTACCGGGTACGGTGCGATTTATTTTCCAACCGGCGGAAGAAATTGCTAAAGGCGCGGGCTGGATGGTCGAGGAAGGGGCGATGGAAGAGGTGAAAGCCATTTTAGGGGTTCATGTCTATCCCACTATCCCTGCTGGCTCAATTGGGGTGCGCTATGGAGCTTTGACGGCGGCGGCGGATGAGATAGAATTGACGATCGTGGGAGAATCGGGCCATGGAGCTAGACCCCATGAAGCCAAGGATGCCATTTGGATTGCCGCCCAGGTGATTACCAGTTTGCAACAAGCCATTAGTCGGACTCAAAATCCCTTGCGTCCGGTGGTGTTGTCCTTTGGTCAAATTAGTGGCGGTCGGGCCCATAATGTGATTGCGGATCAGGTGCGGTTGACGGGAACGGTGCGATCGCTCCATCCCGAAACCAGTGCCCAGTTACCTGAATGGATCGAAGGCATCGTTAAGAGCATTTGCGACTGTTATGGGGCGACCTATGAGTTTAGCTATCGTCGGTTGGTTCCTTCGGTGCAGAACGATCTGAACATTACCCAACTGATCGAAAAAGCGGCTAAAGAAGCATTAGGGGGCGATCGCGTCATCAATCTCCTCGAACCGTCTTTGGGTGCTGAAGACTTTTCCCTCTACTTAGACCATGCTCCCGGTAGCATGTTTCGGTTAGGAGTCGCCCATGCCCATAAAACCAACTATCCCCTCCATCATCCCAAATTTGAAGTCGATGAAAGTGCCATTGCCATTGGAGTCATCACCCTAGCCTATGCAGCCGCCCTCTATTGGCAACCCGAAAAAAGCGGCAAATAGGCCACTCCAGATCATCCCAATTCCTGCAATTTAGAATTATATCAAGTCCGTTGGATCGGTTAGAGTATGTCATTGCGAATGGAACGCAGTGGAATGAAGCAATCTCGCCTATCCCAGTAAACTCGGCGTTTCCGCTTCGCGGACATGAAAGCGAAGCTTGCGCGTTAGCGAAGCTTGCGTGAAACGTAAAGCGCGAATGCTTCCCTGCGGTCGCAATGACAACTGTTTAGCCGGACTTGATATTAGCCCTCACTGCCTCATCCCAAATCGCATCCGGTTGAGGCCAATCTATGATGAGGCGTTCCAAAGTTGCCCCCAAAAAATTCGCACCTTTTAATTTTGCTCCCTTTAAATTCGTTCCCCACAACAATGCATCTTGTAAATCCGCCTCCTCAAGATTAGCCTCAAACAAAACCGATCGCTTCAAATAAACCGCCCTGAGATTCGCCTGACTTAAATCCGCCTGACTTAAATTCGCCTGCTCTAAATTCGCTCCCCTTAAACTGCCTCGACTCAGACAAGCCCTCATTAACTGAGCCGACTTCAAATTTGCCCCATCAAGAATCACCGATCGCAACTGGGCATCCTTCAAATTCGCGCCCACCAAACTCGCTTCCCTCAAATAAGCACCACTCAACTTACTCCCAGTTAAATCCATCCCATCTAAATTCACCCCTTCCAGATGTACCCCATTCAGAAAAGCATAACTGAGGATCGCCCCATTCAACTGGGTATCCATTAACTTTGCCCCACTTAACCGAGCGCCCGACAAATTACTCCAATTTAAATTCGCCTCCCTCAAATTAGCCGATCGCAAAATAATCCCACACAAATTTGCCCCACACAAATTCACCTCCCTTAAATCCGCCCGATATAACTTCACCCAACGCAACACTGCCCCACTTAATTTTCCCCTTCTCAAATTCACCCCAGTTAAATCCGCACTCTTCAAATTAGCCTTCGTCAGATCGGCATTCTCCAAATTTGCCCCCTGTAATTTAGCCCAGGTCAAATCTGCACCATACAAAAAAGCATCCCGAAGATCCGCATTACTTAAAACTGCCCGACTCAGAGAAGCCCTCGCTAAAGAAACCCCCCGTAAAATCGCCCCACTTAAATTAATCCCAGACAAATCCGATCCCACTAAATTTCCGCTCTCCAGCACAACCCCCTTAAAATCGCGCTCTCCCGCCCCATAGCGGTTTAGTAATTCCTCACTATCGATCATCACTGCACCTAAATTCCTCTGCTGGATATTGATCGTTAATTCGGTTGCTCTATCTCTCAATTCCCTCAAGATTATAACCCTAGGAGTTTAACGGCTGTGAGATTCAACCCATACCGTATAATCCTCATGTACTTCATCAAATGGGCTAATCTATGGGTTTACCTTTGACTGCCATCTACCCAGGAAGCTTCGATCCCATCACCCTCGGCCATCTCGATATCATTGAACGAGGATCTCGCCTATTCCACCAGGTGATTGTCGTGATCATGATCAACCCCAACAAACAGCCCCTATTTTCGGTGGCTAAACGCATGAGTCAAATTCAAAAAGCGACCGAACATTTACCCCAGGTCAAAGTTGACAGTTTTGATGGTCTAACCGTAAACTATGCTAAAATGCAAGGCGCTCAAGTATTGCTGAGGGGTCTGAGAGTGGTGTCAGACTTTGAAAAAGAACTCCAAATGGCCCACACCAATAAAACCCTCCTAGAGGAAATCGAAACGGTGTTTCTGGCAACGTCTACAGAATACGGCTTTCTGAGTAGTAGTCTGGTTAAAGAAATCGCCAAATTTGGCGCTTCCGTCGATCACCTAGTTCCCCATCACGTTGCCCTCGATATCTACCAATGCTACAACAAGACCCCTCCCCCATAAACTCAGAACGCGAACCCACCTCCCCAACCCAGGGAGAACCTTCCCCTAATGGAAGCAGTGGACTCCATGGTAAACCGGATGTTGATATTCAAGAGGAATTAGAGCGCCTCAAGGAAATGATTTTGATGAGCGCCCAAATCCCTTGGACGCGCTATACCTTTGTAGATGAAGACCAGTTATTAGATCAAATTGAGTTAATTCAGTTTCACTTACCAAAAGTTTTTGAGCAAGCGGTAACTTTGGTAAGTAACCGAGATGAAATTATGCTCAAAGCGAAACGTTATTCTCAGGATCTCATTAGTGCCGCAGAACAACAGGCTAGTGAGATTTTAGACGAAATGAGTTTAGTCCAGCAAGCGGAACAGGAAGCTCAAGTCATTTGGCAACAAACCCTACAGGAGTGCCAAAAAACGAAGGAAAATTTACTCTTTGAGTTAGAAGAGTTAGAGAAACAGTCCACAGAAGATTTAGAGCTTAAACGTCAGAAAATCCTGGAAGAGTGCGAAATCATTCAGAAAGGAGCAGATGATTATGCAGATCAAGTGTTACACGATCTTGAAGGTCGTTTAGGGGAAATGTTGCGCGTGGTTCGTAATGGGCGCGAACAACTCCAGGATGATTGACCCAGTTAATTCACTGAAGTGAGCAGATTAAGTCATCACTACTATGGCCGAAAAATTTCGTCGCCAACTGCGTCAAGAGGCGGAGATTTGGAAATCTGAAGGATTAATTTCTGAAGAAATTTATACTCAATTGTCCGATCGCTATCAATTCGATCGCCTGGAAGCGGATGCGAGTAACCGGTTTATTGCCGTGTTGGTGGGCTTGGGAGCAGTATTATTGGGGTTAGGAGCAATCACGTTTGTGGCGGCGAATTGGCAAGGCTGGCCGCGATCGCTCAAAATTGCCCTATTATTGTCCAGTTTAATCGCATCCCATACTCTGGGATTTTACTTATGGCGCTTTCCTGGCGATCGCTGGCAACATCGATTTGGTCAAGGGTTACTGCTCTTGGGAACCCTACTCCTAGGCGCGAACTTGGGATTAATGTCCCAAATGTTTCATCTAGATGGCCCCATTTATCAGCTCTATCTGATTTGGGGATTAGGCGTAACCGGTTTAGCCATTAGTCTGCGAACAACCCTTTTAGGCTTCGTTTCCCTGGTGTTAATGGCTCTGGCTTATGGATTTAGCCTAGATGATTGGTTGGCTCCAGGAGGCTTACCCGGCATTGCCGGAATTTTGCAACATGCCCCCTTAATCACGGGAGTAGTCGGAATCATTTTAGCCCGTTGGTGGAATTCACGGGTCATTTTTGCCTTAATGATGGTGGCACTGATCCCCACCGTCTGGATACAGTTAGCGGCGATCGGGGTATGGGCGGTTCCTGTAGTTGTGAAAGTCATATTAGGGTTAACTTTGCCACCAGCGTTTTTGTGGAGTTATGACGATCGCGCGATCGCCTTGGGCAACTTCGATCATCGTCCCTTTCAACCCATTGCTCGCCGACTCGCCCTATTGCTGATCGCCCTACAGTTATACCTGTTTTCCTTCCATGGATGGTGGAATGGGTGGGGAAGTTGGGGGAACGTCGATCCAAGCCTAGGGGGATGGGGCTTAAGCCTCGATATTTTAGCCCTAGTGGGCTTGAGCCTATGGCAATGGTTTCAACTGGCCAAATCTCGGCGATCGCCCCATAAATGGCATTTAGAGAGCGCTAGTCTTCTTATCTTAAACCTTTTAGCCATAACCGCCGCTCTCTTCCTCTGGCATAGTCTCATTTACCCCTTACCCATTTTTGCCCCCCTCATCATCAACATCCAAATCTTCCTACTCGCCATCACCTTCATTCGTCGGGGATTAAAATGGGGAACCCGATTAGGATTTTGGAGTGGATTAGTATTACTGACCGGGCAAATTATCAGCCGCATGTTAGAATACGAAACCGGATTACTCTTAAAATCCATAGTCTTTATACTCTGCGGCTTAGGCGTAATGGCAGCCGGATTCTGGTTTGAGAAACAGCACCAAAAAACTTAACATCACTCATTACTCATTACTCATTTCATGTCTCCCTCTACCGTTTCTGACTCTCTGCAAACCTCCCTAAAACGCACTCAAATTCCCTGGTGGCGTTTCATTCTTCCCTTAGCCATTCAGGTCAGTTTAGTCCTCACCATTCCCGGTCAAGCCTTCTACACTAGAGTGACCGGAACAACCGTCATTTTGCAAACCCAACCCGTCGATCCCTACGATTGGCTACGGGGCTATTCCCAAACCCTAAGTTATGATATTTCTCGCTGGGAAACCCTGCAAAATCTTCCCGGATGGGATCGGTTATCCGCGACACCGAACCAACTCAGTCGGGAGTTTTATCTAATCTTAGAACAACCACAAACAGAAAACCAGGGAGAACTCCCCGCAGCTTGGAAAGCCATTTCAGTCAGTCCTAGTTTACCCGAAAACTTACCCTCGAATCAAATTGCTTTGCGTGGACGAGTCAATCAAGGACAATTGGTTTATGGGTTAGAAACCTATTATATGCCAGAAGATCAACGTCAAAAAATCAATCAGGAAATCAACTTAGCGCAACAACAAGAAGGGCAACCCTTTGTTGTAGAAGTTAAAGTCGATCATCGCGGGCATTCAGTTCCCATTAAACTCTGCATTAATGACCAATGTTATCAGTTTTGAAGATTAGGAATTTTCATATCATGTTCAGGTCATCCATCAAAATCTTGGTATAATTAGTCTTTAACCGAATTTTGTATCCTTATCTACTGAACTAGGAGGTTCAAGCCTATCCTCAGATTTAGGGATATAAGATCCGGTAGGAGTAGTACACCAAATTTGCTGAGGAATACCTAAAGCAATCCCCGCTTCATCTAAAGACTTCTTAATCCGTAAACGAAATGTCCGAGACACCGCCCATTGTTCGCCAGGAACAGTTTTAATCAAAAAGCGAATAATGGTTCCTTCATGGGAAATATCATCGACTCCTAAAATATTCACCGGTTCTAAGATTTTATCTTTCCATTCTTCATCCTGTTCCAGTTCATTAGAGACTTGCTTAATGATTTCCATCGCCTTTTTCAAATCTGCACCTAAAGCAATTTTAATCGTTAAATTACTTCTTGACCAATCTTTGGTACTGTTAATCACTGTGGAGACTTGACCATTGGGGATAATGATCAGTTGACCATCTAAATTCCTGAGATGGGTAACATAAAGATTAATCATTTCCACTGTACCCGAAAAATTATTAATCTCAACAAAATCTCCCTGGGCATAGCGATCTGTCCAGAGGATTAAAATTCCATTGAGCATATCTTCTAATAAATTTCGCGAAATAAATGCCAATACAACTGTTAAAACGCCGACACTGGCTAGAACATTAATGTTCACGCCTAACAAATTCATCGTGATATAAATACCCAAGGCACTAAATAACGCATGTTTACCCTGTTTTATGGCTGGAGAATAGGTTGTAACCCGCAAAGTATAACGATTAGACGAAGGATCTATTTCTTGTTTTTCTTTAGCCCACTTATTTAATGTAGAATCAATAATAATGTCGCAAAACTTATCAATTATAGTAATTGAAATCCAAAGAGTCGGCAGTAAAATGGCTTGAACAATAAAGGCAAAGGTTAAAAATCTTGTCGTTCTAAATAGCCCAAACGTCAAAGCTAAACCAACCAACAAGACTGAGGGCTGCAAGATCAAAAAAATCCTTCTAAATAATTCAATTAAATTTTGTGTTTGCTGGATGAAAAATATTTGAGAAGAAAGCTTTTTTCTGGATACCTTAAGCGGGTTTAATCTAAAAAAGTATTTAAATCTTAAATGTATTTTTTTTAACTTTTTTTTATTGATTTTTGGTCTGTGACTCAGATTAATTGTATTAGCAGAACTTTCTGATGGTAAATCAGAAAATTGGATGGAGTTGGTGTCAGCTTCTTTTTCTAGGGTCTCTCCAGAATTTTCCTGGGCATCAACTTCAAGGGATTTGATTAATGTTTTGATCTGATCTTTAAGCTTTCTTCTCCATGTAGTCAGCTTTTCTCTTGCACTATACAGTAACACAAAAATACTCAAACTTAATATGATTACGAGGAAGGCTATTTTTGAGCGAATCCAAGGATATTTGGCATCAAATTCTTTCCCCCATAAAATTTCGCTAAATGCTAATTCTAAGTTGGCACTCCAAATTTCTCCTAATTTTTCAACCGTAGTAAAATTAGCGCGAGAATCTACATCAGTAATGGTAACTACTGTGGCCGATCTGAAAATTCCAAACTGAGGCTGAGGAGGTGCGTAAACTACAGTTTCATTATTTTTGATCCCAACAGCTAATCGTGGTGTGAGGGGATGTTTAAGTTTATTTTGATTCCAAAACCACCAAAAAGTCCAGTTTTTGTCATCAGAGCTGTGAGGAAATTCATAATTTTGAGTAATTGCGTTAATCCCTCTATTGATTGAAGATTGGACTAATTTTGCTCTTTGCTCAACCTTGATGATGGCTTCATCTGGGCTTTCAGATTCCAAATTAGACTGAACCGCAAGTTTTAATTCTCCTGTTAAAACTTTGGTGCTATAAAGATGAACTTCACTGCACCAATATCGTCCACAGGGTTGAGCTTTGTTGAGATCCCACCAAGGGGTATTATGTTCTTGGGGCGTAATCGGTTGTTGTGTTAAGAAAGGCAGTTGAGCGATCGCCGTGGGCTGAATAGTAAGAATTAAACCCACGGCTAGGCTAAAAATAGCAATAAAACGAGCTGTTTTCATGAATTGACTGATAGTGGACATTCAAATTGAGATTCTGGATTGCCTGTACTGATATATCCAGCGATAACTCGACCCAATCCACAGAAAGTTGTAGCGTAGTATTGGCTAATGGAATCGGATTCAGAAGCTAAACTATCTATGCCTATGCCATTGCGCCCCCGATATTTTCCTGAGCTATGAATATATTGGTGATTGCCTAAATATAAAGCGACATGGGTAATGCGTTTTCCAGAGGAGAAAAAGAGGAGATCGCCGGGTTGTGCTTCTTCGAGGGAAATGGGTTGGGTAAAGTTGTGTTGTTGATAAGCATCTCTGGGTAACCAGATGCCAACGGAGGCAAATGCGGCTTGCATTAGTCCGGAACAATCGTAATTGGGGGGAACAGTTCCTCCCCAGAGATATTCATTCGGTTGATTCATGGCGTTTTGAGTGTAGGCAATTACGCCATTAATTCTCTTTTCAATTTCGGCGCGGATGAGGGGACGGGGTTGATAGGGAGCCAGAGCCAAATCGATTTTATCGAGGTCGTTTAAGGATAACCAGCAGGAATAATCGTCTTCACAGAGGAGGATGGGAAGGGCGTTGTTTTGGGGAGATCCAAGAACGTGAAATTGGCGATCGCCAGCCCCCTGCGTCGCTAACTCTTTTGCTTCACAGGAGTTGTATAAATTGACATCACCATGAAATTGATAAGCTTGGGTTGTAGTCAGTTGTTCAATCGAGATCATAATTGTTCATTGTTCATTGTTCATTGTTAACCAGGCGGTTAGGGCGATCGCCAACGCATCCGCCGCATCATCTGGCTTGGGAATCTCTTCTAGGGCTAACTCTAGCATCACTGATTCTTGGACTTCCTCCTTATCAGCCCTGCCATATCCCGTCAGAGTTTGCTTGACTTGGGCAGGAGTATATTCAACCATAGGAATCTGGTGTTGAGCCAAAACCAGGAGCAGAACCCCTCGCGCTTGAGCCACCAAAATCGTATTGCCCATACGATAGAAAAACAACTTTTCGATCGCCGCCAGATCCGGCTGCCACTGGGTGACAATGGCTTGCAGATCCTCATAAAGAGTACAGAGGCGATCGCCCACCGCTTGGCCGCTTGGGGTCGTAATCACCCCAAAATCCAACGGCTTCAATCGCTCCTCTTGAGTGTCCTCGCATTGCTCACAGTCTAGAATACCGAACCCTAAACGGGCTAATCCTGGATCTAACCCTAAAATCCGTTTTTGAATCATTATTGAAATCACTTTCCCTTACTAAATCTTCAATTGAGTATCACTGAATGGATTTACTCTTACCTGTTCTACTGGCCTTCTACGTCGCCTGCAATTTGGGTGCGAATGATGTGGCCAATTCCATGGGAACATCCGTCGGATCGAAAGCCATTACCCTCACCCAGGCCGCCATTATTGCTGGCATCCTAGAATTTACGGGCGCGGTTTGGTTTGGGGGTCGAGTTTCCGAAACCTTGGCCACTGACTTAATTCATCTAGAAGAATTTGCCCCCGATCTCCAACTTCTATTTCTGGGGATGGTTTCCGTACTGCTGGCCTGTGGACTCTGGTTACAAATTGCCACCAGTTTCGGCCTCCCCGTGGCCTCCTCTCATGCTATTGTCGGGGCGATCGCCGGATTTAGTGGGGTGGCGATCGGCACAGAAGCCATTGATTGGTCTACCCTGGGGCGTATTTCCCTGGTTTGGGTGATTACCCCAGTTGTGAGTGGAAGCCTGGCCATGGTCTTTTATAATCGCCTCAAAGCCTGGGTTTTAGACCATCCCCAAGCTCAGTTCAGGCTGCAAGAATGGATTCCCTGGATCTGTACCGGTTTATTCAGTATTTTTGGGGCGATCGTTTTGCCCACCCTCTTTTCCAGTGTCTCCATTCCCCAGATTCCCAACCATACCGCCATGATAGGCACAGCCGCCCTAGGGACGGTAGCCCTAACAGCCCTCACTTGGCATCGCCTCCAGCCAGAGCGACCCCTAGAAGCCGTTTTTGCCCAATTTCAGGTGATCAGCGCCTGTTTTGTCGCCTTTGCCCATGGCTCCAATGATGTGGGCAATGCGATCGCCCCCTTAGCCGTAATTAGCCAAATTCGCCAAAGTGAGATTCTAATTCCCGGAGACTTTCACGTACCCCTCTGGAGTTTAATGGTGGGAGCGATCGGGATCGTCTTCGGACTCGCCATTTGGGGAAAAAACGTAATTTCTACCGTCGGCGAAAACATTACCTCCCTCAAACCCAGTGGGGGATTTTGTGCCGAAGTGGCCACAGCCACCACCATTTTACTCGCCTCTCGGTTGGGCTTTCCCGTCTCCACCTCCCATGCTCTCGTCGGTGCGGTCGTCGGGATCGGACTGGTGCAGCGATCGCCCTCTTCCCCCCTAAAATTCAACACCCTCAAAGAAATTGCCTTAGTTTGGGCGATCACCCTCCCCCTGACTGCTAGTATAAGTGCTACTATCTTGGCAATAGTTCGCCTGTTTTCGGCATAAACCCCCCACAGAGTCACTCCTCTGTGGGCTAGACACTCCTAGGTGCAGTGACGGCTGTCCTCCTTGCTGGTTCTTCTATTAAGATTGTTAAATTCCTAGCAAAAATCCTCCGTTCTCTCCCTTGGATCGGTATGCTTAAAGCAACAAAGGCCTTATTACTTCTGGAAAGGGCTTGCGCCCCCTACCCGTCGTCTTTCAAGTGAATATCAAATGGACAATACGGACTTAGATAACTCTAAGGCAAGAAGTGCCGAAGAGACTTTAAGGAAAGTCAATCAAGACCTGGAAAGGCTACAAGAGGAGCTGGCCCATCAACTGAGTCAGGATGGACAGCCCCTCGGCGATCGAGGAGCTAGACTTCTGGAGGAAATTAGAACTCTGGAGGGTTTGGCCCATCGCTTGCGATCGCAAATTGAGAGCAAACACCTTGAGCAGATCCCAAAGGTTCCTGGGCCTTCTGCACAGGAAGAAACGGTTAATCCCCCTCCAGAGATGACTCCGAAACCCAAGCCACAGACGAAAGATGGTCAAGTGGTAGCCGGTTTACTCTTAGCCTTCTTATCCGCTTGTGTGCTTTCTTTATTCAACGTCACCCTGAAAATTTTATTAAAGCTTTCCCCCGAACCTCGACTGGTGTTAGGGGTGTTTCCAGTAGATGGGTTGATTACTCCAGGGTTAGGCAATTCCTTGCTCATCCTGTTTTTACGCATGATTGTGATCATGTTGGTCTTCCCTATCTTGGCCACAGTTCTCTATCCTTCGGTTTGGTCAGACATCAAGCGCTTTATCGAGTCCAATGATTATGACCACATGCTGAAGGTGGTGGGCAGTGGGTTCTTTCTCTTTTTGTCCCAAGTCTGTATTTATATTGCCATTGGTAATATTCCCACAGGGATTGCGATCACCATTTTCTTTATCTATCCGATTGTCACCGTATTTGCTTCATGGGCCCTATTTGGCGATCGCCCCAACCTAGCTCGTATTATTGCCATGGCCGTTATCCTGGCTGGAGGGATCATGGCCCTGCCCCAAGGGGGGATCGAGGGCAATACCCAACTCGGTATCGCGGCTGCCGTTGGTGCTGGGGTCACCTTCGCCGGTTACGTGCTTTTAGTGGGTATGGGAACCAAGAAATTACACCCCATTCCCTTTTCTCTCGTCTCCTTTGCAGCCATTTTTGTCTTTTCTGGAATTTCCCTCCTGTTTCCCTTACCAGAAGGCTTGGGCGTAGTTATTGAACCGAATACTCAAATGGGTCTGCTGATTGGCGGGACGATTTTGGGCCTTCTCACCCTGGGTAGCTATTTACTCAATAACTTTGCTATTCGCTTTGCAGGGCCCGCTTTAGCCTCTATCGTGGGAGCTAGTGGCCCCGCACTGACCGCTCTGTTTAGCCTATTTTTGATTGCTGAGGCCCTCAGAACTCAGCAATGGATAGGTTTAGGATTGGTGAGTTTAGGGGTGTTGGGCATGAGCTTAGAACGCATGTTAGCCCCCAAAAAAGCCTAAAATGACCCCATGCAGGAGAATTTACGGATGGGAGAAGCAGTGAAATTGTGGATTGCTCACCCCCACCTCTCCCATCTTATGTGCATAATGATAATTATTAATTGGATCGACGAAAGGTGCAGAGGTCTCCATGAGTCTTGAAAATGACCAAAAACAATGTTTAGAAAAGCTCGTTTGGGCGATCGATCGGTTAGGAGTTAAGGTTGAGCCAAGTAAGCTTTCCGATATTGCTAACCTGATTGTGCAAACCATGACGGGGCCTTGGCGGTATTTCCATACGCCAGAGCATATTTTTGAAGTTGGGGGAAATGAAGATGCGATCGAAGTTTTGGCCGCCCTATTTCATGATGTGGTTTATGTTCAAGTTGATAAAAGTGTAAATTTTAACTTAAGTTATTATATTAGCCCCTTTATTCGTCAGGTAGGGGAAGATCTGCTCATCCTAGACCGGGATAAGTTGCCTAAAGATGGCATGTTTGAAATGGTCTTGGATTTGTTTGACTTCCAGGCAGGACAAAAACTAGCCCCCATGACGGGACAAAATGAATTCCTCAGCGCCTTAGTTGCCGCTAAAGTCTATGAAGATTTCCTGAGTCCGGGTCTAATTCTGCAAATTATTGCTTGTATTGAAGCCACGATTCCCTTTCGCTCGAAAACTCCAGAAGGGTTAAGTAGTAGCGAAGTATTATACAAAAGATTAGGGGAAGTTAACGAAAAATATCAAGCCGGACTCACGGACGCAGAAAGGGCCGAAACTGTGTATCGCTCGGTACGGATGTCCAACCGTGATGTAGGTAGCTTTGCTTATGAAAGTGCAGCTCGATTTTTAGATGGAACCTGGAATTTATTGCCAGAAACCAACCATCATCTGAAAAACTCGAATTCCTATACGGTGAGCCAATACCGGACGGCATTACAGAAAATGGAAGGGTTCATGAATTTCTTGAAACCGGAAATTATTTTCCATAATTTTCGCAATGTGCCTGAACCTCAAGACTATCAGCTTTTGATCGATCGCTCCCAACGAAACATGGATGTCGGTCGCCTCTACTTAGGCACAAAGCTGCTCTCCATCGCTTTCCTAGAAGCCCTATCCTTACAATTCGGTAAAAATATCCCCATTTCCACCATGATGGGCGAAATGCGTACCGAAGGCAGCGTCGGAGTCGTCTTAGAAGAACTACTTCCCCCCGTAGCTAACCCCCATCAACCGGGAAATGGGCTAGAAAAAGAAGTTCTCACCCTCCTCGAAAAAGGACGGATAAAAGATTCCTCCTATGACCTGAAAAATTCCCCCCTAAGCACCTTTATGGTGAAATCCATGGGATTCGATCAGATTCGGGAACTCACCGTTCAAGCCAAAGCCTTTTTCAAAGGAGAACTCAAAGCCTCTGACTTTTTAGCTCTGTTTCCCTCAGATGTGCTGCAAATTGTGATTGAAAAACTTCTAGAGTTGTTTGAAGCGCGGAAAACTGCCTTGAGAGCAGCCCTTCCAGAAGCAGAAGTGCTATCGGTTAGCTAAATACTCGAACAGGGAGAGAACAGTAAATCTACTCTCCCTTATTTTTGGCGAGTCTCTAGCCGTTGCTGCGATCGCCTCCAGGAAAAATGCCGAACTCACGTTAAAATAAACCAGAATTACATCAGGTCAGGTGAGAGCATGGCACTAATTATCACGGGTAAGAAGCTCATTCGAGACTTAGAGAACGCAGGCACACTGGGCATGTATGTGCCCCTAGAAGGAGGAGAAGAGGGACGCTATATCCGGCGCGTCCGAGCAGCCGGTTATACTGCCCTGTCCCTGGACGCACGAGGTTTAGGAGATTTATCTGCTTATTTAACAGGAGTACACGGGGTTCGCCCTGCCCATTTGGGTAAAAAGAGCAGTGGTAAAAAAGCGGCTGTTGGTGATGTCTATTTTATCCCACCGATTATTCAAACCCAAGTGGCTCAACTCCCTCCCAAGTCCAAAGGGTTATTGTTATGGATTCTTGAAGGCCATATTCTATCCTCAGAAGAACTCGGTTATCTAGCAGAGTTACCCAGTTTAGAGCCTAAAGTGAAAGTGATTGTGGAATTAGGGGGCGATCGCGATGTTCGTTGGCTCCCCCTGAAACAAGCCATATCAGGTTCCTAGCAATACCTGCTCATAACCCTATATCAAGGAGATCGCATCGATGGCAGAAGAGATTCTCAGAAACCGCGACTATACTCTGATTATCGACAAAAGTAATAGTATGTCGCTACAAGATCAGCCGGAAGGTAAAAGTCGGTGGCAAGCGGCTCAAGAGTCTACATTTAAGGTAGCCCAATTCTGTGAAAAACTCGATCCAGATGGGATTACGGTTTATTTGTTTGCCGCTAACTTCCGCCGCTATGATAATGTCACGGCTAGTAAGGTCGAGCAAATCTTCCAGGAAAATACGCCCTCTGGAATCACTAAGTTCGATCAAGTGCTTGAACATGCCCTGAATAATTATTTTGAGCGCAAAAGTGCCGGTCAAGCCAAAGAAAACGGGGAAACCTTTTTGGTGATTACAGATGGTATTGAAGGGGAGGAAGAAAAGAAAGGGGCGATCGCCTTAATTCGAGATGCATCGACTAAAATCGATCGCGATGAAGAGTTGGCGATTTCCTTTATTCAAGTGGGTAAAGATCCCAAAGTGACGGAGTTTCTCAAGGCTTTAGATGACCGCATGGTTGAAGTCGGTGCGAAATTCGACATTGTGGATACTGTTATCATGGAGGAAATGGAGTCCATGACCCTGACGGATGTGTTGATGAACGCTATTTATGATTAGGGTCAAGGGGAAAGTTTAATTTCCTAGAGTATTGGGGAGGTTTGGCAAACCATGGGTTCTATTGATGATTTCTTGAATGACTTGAAGGCTCAACATCAGCAGAAACAGTCCGGAGAGCGCCAACCTCCCCCTGCCGATCCCTCCCCTAAGCAGAGTCAAGAGGATGAGCCGATGGATGATGTGCTGGCAGATATTAAGTCTCAGTTTGTACGTGGGAATGATACAGAGGGAGAGGAGGTTGGGTTAGATGAGCTTCGTCAACGGTATCAGCAAGAAAAAAACGCGCCTTCTGTAAAGTCTGAGGCTTCAGAATCAGATTTAGACCAGATTCGACAACGTTACAAGCCAGAAAAAAACGCGCCTTCTGCGGAGTCTGAGGCTTCAGAAGCAGATTTAGACCAGATTCGACAACGTTACAAGCCAGAAAAAAACGCGCCTTCTGCGGAGTCTGAGGCTTCAGAAGCAGATTTAGACCAGATTCGACAACGTTACGAGGCGCAAAAAAAACAGGTTTCTGCACCGTCGAGTGGTGTAGAACCGGATTTAGAGCAAGTGCGCTTAAAGGCGATGCAAATGCGATCGCAACGGGAAGCGGCAAAAGCGTCTGCGGCTCAGACGGATGATGTCCTCGACAATATGCGCGATCGCTACATCCAAAATCGTGCCATTGAGCGCCAAAAACGAGAAGCCGCAGAGCGGGAGGAAAAACTCCGCCGTCAACAACGAAAAGCCCTCACACCCCGCGCCAGGGAATGGTTAGCTCGGCTCGACCCCTATTCGGATGAGGGGTTCTGGTTTGAGAGTTTTGCCCAAGGATATGGCGATCGCCTGGAAGCTGCCCTAGATTATTTACAAGCCCTGGAAAACACATCTCGGTAGGGATGGGGAGGATCTCCGATTAGCCATTACTAATTACTTGTAATATATTGTATTACTGGTATAATACAAATAATCTCACCTTAACTCTAGATCTCAATGAGCTGAAATTGGAATCTAGAGTTAAACAAATTAGCTCACACGATTTATGGACTCTTGCCTCTTGCCTCTTGCCTCCCCCCTATTGCCTATTGCCTATTGCCTATTGCCTCCCCCTCACCGACAACCTTAACTTTTTACCAAGGCCTATTCCCTATTCCCTATTCCCCATTCTATTGTGACTGTAAACCTCCCCATTTTGGCCACAAGGCCTTATCTTAAAAGGGTGACTCAACTGTACCCTGCCCTAAACTCAATCCGGGATCATCGCTGGTTCAAGCTTATCTGCGGGGCCAGTTATCAACATATCCCTGCCATTCGGAATCTGACGTTGGCTTATACCCTAGCGGGAGCCGACTGCATTGATGTGGCGGCCGATCCGGCTGTTATTGCTGTAGCGCAAGAGGCTATCTCTGCCGCTCGCGCTCTCAAAACCAAAACCTGGCAACGTCAACTCGGTCAACCCGGTAAAGACCACGATCCCCTAATCATGGCCAGCCTGAACGACGGAGAAGATCCCCATTTTCGTAAAGCCGAATTTGACCCCTCTGATTGTCCATCAGACTGTCCTCGGCCCTGCGAACGGGTTTGCCCTGCCCAAGCCATTCAACTGGCGATTCATCCAGAGGTCGGTGTAATTGACCAACGCTGCTATGGTTGTGGCCGGTGTGTACCCGTTTGTCCCCACAACCGGATTGTGACTCGCTCCTACATTTCCACGCCTCAAACCCTTGTGCCTCAACTGATTGAACAAGGCATTGATGCGCTAGAAATTCATACCCAGACCTCCCATTATACAGACTTCAAACGTCTTTGGCAAGCGATTCAACCCCACGCGGCATCCCTGCGGTTAATCGCCATTAGCTGTCCAGACGGCGATCGCCTCATCGACTATCTTTGGTCTCTCTATGAACTCGTTCAACCCCTGTCCTGCCCTGTAATCTGGCAACTCGATGGTCGTCCCATGAGTGGGGACATCAGCTCCGCAACCACCCACCGCACCATCAAACTCGCCCAAAAAGTCATCGACTCCGGCTTTCCAGGAGCCTTACAACTAGCAGGTGGAACGAACGACTATACGGTTCCCAAGCTCAGAAGCTTAGGACTCTTGGGAACCCTAGAGACAAACAAGCTTGGATCGAACTCATACCCAGGGAACGATCCAAAATCTCCCATTATAGGTGTTGCCTATGGTAGCTATGCTCGCGTCCTACTCTCGCCCATTTTGGAACCCTTGGAACCATCCGAAAGCCCAACGGATCAATCCTCCCAGGGATTGGCCTATCCCCATCTAGAAGACCATCCTGACCTTCTGTGGGCAGGAGTTGAGTTAGCCCATACCCTAGTCTCCCAACTCAAACCCCTGCCCTCGTAAGCCAATCCTATCCCTTATCAAATCCTGATTTTATGAACGCTTTTGAACTGCCTCGGATGCCGGAATCCGCAAACCCTCAAATCGCCAAACAACCCTCAAAGGATATGGCCGACGACTTAAAACAATTGCTCGATATTTTACCGGTAACCATTCGCCAAACCTTAGAAGCCCATGAAAACTGCGCCCAACTGATTGAAATTGTCCTAGATTTAGGTCGGCTCCCCGAAGCTCGCTTTCCCAAAAAAGCCGAGTATGTTACTGATACCCCCGTCAGTCGCGAAGAGATTCAATACTGTTTAGATCGCGTCGGTCACTTTGGCGGCGATAACCGGGCGGGAATCGAACAAACTTTACATCGGATCAGTGCCATTCGCAATCGTACCGGGGACATTATTGGCTTAACCTTGCGGGTGGGTCGAGCCGTATTTGGTACGATTGGCATGATTCGGGATTTAGTCGAGCGCGGGCAATCTATTCTCATGCTCGGTCGTCCTGGTGTCGGTAAAACGACAGCTTTGCGCGAAATTGCCAGGGTATTGGCGGATGAACTGGATAAGCGCGTGGTCATCATTGACACTTCTAATGAAATTGCGGGTGATGGCGATATTCCCCATCCGGCGATCGGTCGCGCTCGACGGATGCAAGTGGCCCGTCCTGAACTTCAGCATCAAGTGATGATTGAAGCTGTGGAAAACCACATGCCCGAAGTGATTGTCATTGATGAAATTGGCACAGAACTCGAAGCCTTAGCCGCTCGCACCATTGCCGAACGGGGTGTAATGCTCGTGGGAACTGCTCACGGGAATCAACTAGAAAACCTGATTAAAAACCCCACCCTTTCCGATTTAGTCGGCGGCATTCAGGCCGTTACCCTAGGGGATGATGAAGCTCGGCGACGGGGATCGCAAAAAACCGTTTTAGAGCGCAAATCTCCGCCTACCTTCGAGATCGCCATTGAAATGCAAGAGCGTCAACGGTGGATTGTCCACGAACAGGTGGATGAGATGATTGATGGACTCTTGCGGGGAAGACAACCCACACCCGAAGTGCGGACTGTCAATGAGCAAGGCGAGGTCGTCATTACCCATGAAACTACCACTGACAATGGGTTAGCCATTCAACGGCCCACCGGTCGCCGTTCTGGGCATAATGGCAAGTCTAATCCTCTTACTCCCATCCCCCTATCCAGTCATGGGGCAGGAGAAAGTCAGGGTTGGTCAAAGGCCCAGGGAGTGAAGGGTTGGCGCAGTCAGGGTCATATGTTCCCGGTGTCCGACCCTAAGTATGCGGCTTTTCCGCAAGCGGTGTCCCCTGAGCAAGAATCTTTTCATCAAATGCTGGAAGATTCTTTCAGTCGTGCTGGAGGACAAGAGCGACCCGCAGGGCCCAATGGAGAGGATTGGCCGTTGCACATTTATCCCTATGGCATTAGTCGCCATCAATTGGAGCAGGTGATTCGCACGTTAAATATACCCGTATTGCTCACTAAGGATATTGATGGTGCGGATGCAGTGTTGGCGCTGCGATCGCATCTGAAAAACCAAGGTAAACTCAAACAAATGGCCCGGTCTCGCCATCTCCCTGTCCATACGCTCAAGTCCAACACGGTTCCCCAGATGATTCGTACCCTGCAACGCCTGCTGGATTTGGATACTGCTCAGGTCAATCAGGCCGTAGATCTCAATCTATTTGCCCGCAGTGGTGCAGAAGATGAGTTAGAAGCTCTCGAAGAAGCTCGCTTGGCTGTAGAGCAGATTGTGATTCCCAAGGGGCAACCGGTGGAACTGTTGCCCCGCTCTGGAAAAGTCCGCAAGATGCAACATGAGCTAGTGGAGCATTATCGGCTCAAATCCGATAGTTTCGGTGAAGAACCCAATCGCCGTCTGCGGATTTATCCGGCTTGAGGCTTGATTGCTCAAAACCGGGTACACAAGTAGGGGCGAAGAAATTTTTGCCCTTACTTGACCCAACTAGCTAACTTATGATAGATTAGTAAATCGGTAGGTGATTAACCTACTTCCCATCAGTTTCACCTGGAGAGGTGGCCGAGTGGTTGAAGGCGCAGCACTGGAAATGCTGTTTAGTGGTAACGCTAACGAGGGTTCGAATCCCTCTCTCTCCGTATCTATGACCCTAATCTAGGCTATAGGGTTGAGGGTTGCCAGAATAGAGACCGATGATTATACCCTAAAGGTAGAGATTTGAGTTTGGCTTCTGATTCCTCACCCCGTCCTGGATATACCTTACCCGTGTTTGCGGCTGCTTCAGCAGTGGCGGCCCTGAAGTGTTTGCATGGAGAACAAGAGATAGAGCAGGTCTCTCTAGATTTAATCGATCCGGCCCAAACTGTCCAGGTGGCGATCGCCGAAGTCTCTAGAATTCGCCCTGGAATGGCCTTGGGGATTAGCCATAGCGATCCGGGTGATAATCTAGATTTAACCCGCTATACTCCGGTTTGGGCCTTGGTGGAAACTGTCCCCAGAACAGACTCAGAGGATCAAATCGAGATTGTAGGCGGCGAAGGCATTGGCAAACAGGTCGAAAATGAAGGAAAAGCCGCTATTTATCGCTACGCTCGGCAATTACTCCATCACAATCTACACCCGCAATTATCCCCGGATCAACCAATTCGGGTTACCTTAGTGCTTCCGGAAGGGCGAACTTTAGCCAAACGGACTTCTCTAGAAGCGTTTGGTGTGGTGGAAGGGTTATCGTTGTTGGGAACCACGGGAATTTCCCAACCCTTAAGTTCTCCGGAACAGTTGAGCCAATTTCGACAAATTTTACAGGAAAAAGCGCAGCACTGCGATCGCCTGTTCTTCTGCTTAGGTGAAAATGGGTTAGCCTTGGCCAAACAAAAGGGAATCGATCCCCAACAGATCGTCAAAACCGCCAATTGGCTCGGCCCCATGTTAGCGGAAGCAGGAGCGCAACAGATAAAGAAGATTGTTTTATGGGGCTATCATGGCAAACTGATTAAATTAGCGGGAGGAATTTTCCATACCCACCACGATCTAGCTGATGGCCGCTTAGAAATTTTAACGGCCTATGCGATGAAAGTGGGGCTGCCAGGGGAAAAGTTAACCCAGTTATTCAGCTCTAAAACGGTACAAGAGGGGTTAGAACAACTGCGTCAGTGGGAACAAGAGTCAGGAGAACCCTGGGTTGAGCGAGTTTATGGGGAAATCGTGACGCAAATCGATCGCCGATCTCAAGCCTATATCCTCAAGCAAACTCAGCAACTGGTGCAAGTGCGTTCGGTTCTGTTCGATCGCGATCGGCAAATTATTCTCCAAAGTGCAAAAATATAACCATCACCCGCTCGATCTTGTGATACGCTAAAAGGATCAATTCTTAGTTTACCCCCTACGACAAGCAGGCGCTTGCCTTCAGTTCGCACTACGAACGGCTAAAAGTCTTTGATTCCTCCTATTGACCGCATCGACCAATTCTTATGACTGTGCCAACCCAAACCTCTCTTCCAACATCTCCCATTCGGGGTCTGGATCGCCAAATGATCGTGATCCTCGATTTTGGTTCCCAATACTCCGAACTGATTGCCCGTCGAATTCGGGAAACCCAAGTTTACTCAGAAGTTCTATCCTATCGAACCAGTGTAGAACAAATAGAAAAAATCAATCCCAAAGGAATTATTCTCTCCGGTGGCCCTAACTCAGTTTACGATCCCAGAGCGCCCCAGTGCGATCCGCAAATTTTCCACATGGGTATCCCCATTCTGGGAGTTTGCTATGGGATGCAACTGATGGTGCAACAATTAGGCGGTAAGGTGGAAAAAGCCGAACGGGGAGAGTATGGAAAAGCGGCCCTGTTTATTGACGATCCCACAGATTTACTCACCAATGTAGATAATGGTAATACCATGTGGATGAGTCATGGTGATTCCTGTTTGGAGCTACCGGAAGGCTTTGAAATTCTCGCCCATACCAATAATACGCGCTGCGGGGCGATCGCCAATCACGAACGGAAACTCTATGGCGTGCAGTTTCATCCGGAAGTGGTTCACTCCATTGGCGGTATCGCCCTGATTCGCAACTTTGTCTATCATATCTGTGATGCCGAACCCACTTGGACAACGGAAGCCTTTGTAGAAGAATCGATTCGGGAAATTCGCGCTAAAGTGGGACAACAACGGGTATTACTGGCCCTCTCTGGAGGCGTGGATTCCTCTACCCTAGCCTTTTTACTCCATAAGGCGATCGGGGATCAACTCACCTGCATGTTCATCGACCAAGGATTCATGCGAAAAGGGGAACCCGAATCCTTGCTCAAACTCTTTGAGGGGCAGTTCCATATTAATGTGGAATATATCGAAGCCCGCGATCGCTTCCTCAAAGCCATTGAAGGCGTAACCGATCCCGAAGTCAAGCGCAAACGCATCGGCCATGAATTTATCCGCGTCTTTGAAGAAGAATCCAAACGCCTCGGCCCCTTTGATTATCTGGCCCAAGGAACCCTCTACCCCGATGTGATTGAATCGGCCGACACCAACGTAGACCCCAAAACCGGCGAACGGGTGGCCGTGAAAATCAAAAGCCATCACAACGTGGGAGGATTACCCAAAGACCTGCAATTTAAGCTCATTGAACCCCTGCGAAAACTCTTCAAAGATGAAGTCCGAAAACTCGGACGCTCCATCGGTCTGCCCGAAGAAATTGTTCAACGTCATCCCTTCCCCGGCCCCGGTTTAGCCATTCGCATTTTAGGGGAAGTCACCTCTGAGAAACTCAATATTCTCCGAGATGCCGATTTCATTGTCCGCGATGAAATTCGCAACCGAGGCATTTACCATGATTTTTGGCAAGCCTTTGCCGTTCTTTTACCCATTCGTAGTGTCGGAGTCATGGGAGATCAACGCACCTATGCTCATCCCGTAGTCTTGCGCTTTATTAGCAGTGAAGATGGCATGACAGCCGACTGGTCTAGAGTTTCCTACGATTTGTTAGAAGCCATTTCTAACCGCATTGTCAATGAAGTCAAAGGGGTTAATCGGGTAGTATATGACATTACCTCTAAACCCCCCGGAACCATTGAATGGGAATAAGATAGCCAACCCTCGTAGTAGACTGTCTCAGCGAATACTGCAATATAGTGGATTCATATCAAGTCCAGGTATCAATCAAACTATTGGGCAAGGTGGGCAGGGTCTATAGTCGATTCGCTTAACCGTGAGACATAATTGTAGGGGCGTTTCATGTCGCGTTGGCGTAGCCTGCGCGGAGCGCATAGCGAAACGGCCGTTCGCCCCTACATGGGCCTTTTTCATATTAGCTTCTTGTAATATCAAATCCGAATAATCAGTTACAGTATGTCATTGCGTTTACGAAGTATGCGCGAAGCGCGAATGGAGCGCCAGCGGAACGAAGTAATCTCGATCATCTCGGTAATCTTGGCGTTTCCGCTTCGCGGACATGAAAGCGAAGCTTGCGCGTTTCCGCTTCGCGGACATGAAAAGCGAAGCTTGCGTGTTTCCGCTTCGCGGACATGAAAAGCGAAGCTTGCGTGAAACGCGAAGCGCGAATGCTTCCCTCCGGTCGCAATGACAAGTGTTTAAACGGATTTGATATAACTATACTAATGCTCACTGCTATACCCCAACTGTTGGGCAACCACAGAAACAAAAGCTGCTGTAGATTCATAGGGTAAAACATTTCGCCCTGGGATTTTCTTTCCTTCTCCATTGGGCAGATGGGCAAGGTATTTCGTCAACCATTGATCGGCCTTTTCTTGCTTCCCTTCTTTGCTAATGCTCGACGCTTTTTCTCCCACACAAACTAACGTCGGTTGAGTCATTTTTTCAATCTGTTCTTGATAGTCTCTGCGCCAAAATCCAGCCAGAAAGGAAAAGACCGCATGACGACTAGCCGGGTTTTCAGCACCAACTTTCAGGGTGTCTAACCATTCATCATCAACGTCATGGGGTTCGCCAAAAAGGTTGCGTATGGAAAAAGATTGTAAAAATTGACGACGACGAGCATACCGATAAAAGGCATTACCTAGGGGGGAGTCAAACCCATTCCAGAGGAAAATGTTTTGCCAATCAGGAACGGTTTGCGTCATAATCGGCCAAGCGGGTGGCCCGGATAGGACGAGAGATTGAAGAAATGAGTCACTATTTTGACGTTGGCTTAAGGCAATCGCCACCGGAAATAAAGCGCCCTGAACCACCAAAATCACCGGTTTTTGAATCACCGTCTCGATAAAATAATGGAGTTGATCCGCCCAATCTTCGGGAGTATAGGCAACTCGTGGCATATCGCTTTCACCACATCCGAGTAAATCGGGATTATAGATGGGTTGGTGATAGCCTTGGGTGCGCCATTCAGTAATAAAGCGATCCCAGAACCTCCGAGATAATCCCACACCAATCGGATGGAGCAGGAGTAGAGGGGTTGCTTGGGGATCGGACTCTGGTGGGGAACTGACTTCATAGGCACAGCGATAGGTTTTCCAGGTATAGTATTGGGTGGCTGAAATGCTGTCGTGTTTGATCATTGGCTTGTTCCTCTGTTTCCTCAAAAATAATCATAGACTTCTTGCACAAATCAGACAATAGCTACTCTAGCAATAGGCAAAAGAATACCAGCTTAGAGTATCCTTGAATTCGAGGAATTGTATGAGTTATCATTTAAGGGTAATTTAGAATATTTTTCTTAAGAGCGCAAAGCGCTGTAACACCATGCTCACCACTCACCCTCGCTTTCAAACCTTTGAAGACTACCTAAACTACGACGATAACTCAGAAAAACTCTATGAACTATTCAACGGTGAACTAATAGAAATGCCTCCTGAATCCGGTCTAAATTTTCAAATTGCCAATCGCCTTTTTTTCGCCTTTGCCTCCATCCTAGGAACTGACCAAGTTCGAGGAAATGGCTTAGAACTCGAAGTCAGAGGCGAACCCAAAAACCGCTACCCCGACCTCACTATTATTCGCCAAGAACACATTGAACAACTCTCGAAACGAAATACCCTACGACTTTCCATGTCTCCCCCCCTGTTAGTCATCGAAGTTGTCAGTCCTGGAGAAATTCAAAGAGAACGAGACTACATTGCTAAACGAACTCAATATCAAGACTGTGGCATTCCCGAATACTGGATTGTTGACCCCCAAACCGAAACCATTCTCATTTTAGAATTAATCAACAATACTTACACGGAAGTCGGAACATTTCGCCAAAACGATTTACTCCCCTCTGCCAACTTCCCCGAACTCAACCTAACCGTTAGTCAAATCCTCAATCCTACCCCATAGTGGACTGTTTAAGATGATTTCAGGCGATCGCCGTCGGCGAACTTGGGGTTTGATTGTGCGCTATGGTATAGTGGCGATCGCCATTACAACCACCGGAACTGTTTCCGCTCATACTGTTTAGTCTCGGTATCCTCCAATTCTGGCATCGAGTTCAACAGATTGAACGCTCAACTTCTCCCTAGATTGATACAATACAGGTACTGCTTAAATCAAACCTGATAAGGGATAATGACTCAATCCCCACTTTGTAAATATCTCTCTCAATGGGCGAAACTCGAACCCCAACGGTGTCGCCAACGCAACAGCCGCAGTTTTGAAGTCATTTACCAAGGAGATTGGTACTCAGTTGCCGATTATCCCGGTAGTCATGGCATGATCATTGCGGCGGTTCTAGATAGTTGTCAACAGCGACAAATTTCTTGTTCCTTTGAATATGTGCCCCAACCTGTAGATATACCGGATCAATTGCAAATCTCCTGTCAACCCGACCAGGTTTTGCAACATGAAGATCATTATCTAGTTACTCAGATTCCGGCCTTTTTCCTGGAACAGTATTTACTTGCCTTGGAAAAAAATCAGACGGTTGCCCAATGTTCATAAGCTACGCCAGAAACCCGGTTTTTTCAAAAAACCGGGTTTCTTGACCTCTTGAGAGAATTTAAGTTTTCACTAAACTAGCGGGCAAGCGCTTTAAGGTTAGGCGCTCATTTTCTTCATCCACAAAGATTGTATCGCCTTCGCTAAATTCACCTCGGAGAATTCCTTTAGCAATGGTAGTTTCTAGTTCCCGTTGAATGGCTCGTTTTAAGGGCCGTGCCCCATAAACCGGATCGTAACCCACGGCAGCGAGGAAATCTAGGGCCGCATCGGATAACTTGAGGGCGATTTTGCGATCGGCTAACCGTCCTTCTAAGTGGACCGTTTGCAGTTGCACAATTTCCCGCAGTTGCTCTTGTTTTAGAGAGTGGAAAATAATCGTTTCGTCAATGCGGTTGAGGAATTCTGGGCGGAATGTGGAGCGCAAAGTATCCATAACTCGCTTTTGCATTTCCTCGTAATTCTCGTCATTGCCGGCCAAGTCCAAGATGTATTGGGAACCGATATTCGAGGTCATAATAATAATCGTATTTTTGAAATCTACGGTATGACCTTGGGAGTCGGTAACCCTGCCATCATCGAGGATTTGCAGCATGATGTTGAAGACATCCACATGGGCTTTTTCAATCTCATCAAACAAAATGACGGAGTAAGGACGGCGGCGAATAGCTTCCGTTAATTGTCCCCCTTCATCATAGCCAACATAACCGGGAGGCGCACCAATTAAGCGGGAAACCGCATGTTTTTCCATATATTCAGACATATCAATCCGCACGAGGGCTTCTTCGGTGTCAAATAGGTAGGCGGCGAGGGCTTTAGCAAGTTCTGTTTTTCCGACTCCAGTGGGGCCGAGAAAGATGAAACTGGCGACGGGTCGATTGGGGTCAGAAAGTCCGGCGCGAGAGCGTTGAATGGCATCAGAAACGGCGGTTACGGCTTCATTTTGGCCGATGACGCGCTGGTGTAATTCGTCCTCTAAATGGAGAAGTTTTTGCATTTCTGACTCGACCAGTTTACTGATGGGGATGCCTGTCCATTTAGAGATGATTTCGGCAATGTCGGATTCGGTGACTTCTTCGCGCAATAAGGATTTCCCGGTGGTTTGGGATTCAGAAAGATGGGTTTCTGCTTTGGCCAGTTTCTTTTGCAAGGTGCTTAATTTGCGATATTTCAATTCGGCTGCCCGGTTGAGATCGTAGTTGCGTTCGGCTTGCTGAATTTCAATATTAACGCGATCGATTTCTTCTTTAATGTCTTGAAGCTCGTCGATCATGTCTTTTTCTAATTGCCATTGGGAATTGAGTGCATGTTGCTGTTCTTTGAGGTTGGCAAGGTCTTTTTCTAAGCGCTCTAGTCGTTCTGAAGAAAGGGGATCGTTTTCTTTTTTTAAGGAAAGACGCTCCATTTCCAGTTGCAAAATTTTGCGGTCAATTTCGTCGAGTTCTTCGGGTTTGGAGGTGATTTCCATCTTTAAGCGTGCGGCCGCTTCATCGACTAAATCGATCGCCTTATCGGGAAGGAAGCGATCGCTAATATACCGAGTCGATAAGGTAGCGGCTGCAACCAGGGCACTATCGGAAATCTTCACCCCATGATGGACTTCATAACGTTCTTTGAGTCCCCGTAAAATCGATACCGTATCCTCAACGCTGGGTTGATCCACATACACCTGTTGAAAGCGGCGCTCTAGGGCGGCATCCTTTTCAATATACTTGCGGTATTCATCCAGGGTTGTTGCCCCAATACAGCGCAATTCTCCCCGCGCTAACATGGGTTTGAGCAGGTTACCGGCATCCATGGCTCCTTGGGTTGCCCCTGCACCGACGACGGTATGAATTTCATCAATGAAGAGAATAATATGACCTTGAGAGTCCGTAACTTCTTTGAGGACAGCTTTGAGGCGCTCCTCAAATTCGCCGCGATATTTAGCTCCGGCAATCAGTGCGCCCAAGTCCAGAGCAATGAGAGCGCGGTCTTTCAGGGACTGGGGCACATCTCCAGCAATGATGCGTTGTGCCAACCCTTCGGCGATCGCCGTTTTTCCCACTCCCGGTTCCCCAATTAACACCGGGTTATTTTTGGTGCGTCTAGAGAGAATCTGAATCGTGCGGCGAATCTCATCATCCCGGCCAATTACCGGGTCTAGTTTGCCCTGACGCGCCGCCTCGGTCAAGTCTCGCCCATATTTTTCTAGAGCTTCATATTTACCTTCAGGGTTTTGATCGGTCACTTTATGGGTTCCTCGAATGTCGCGAATGGTTTGCTGGAGTTTGGCTTCATCCAGTTTAAAATCTTTGCACAAGCTTTTGCCAAAGCGGTCATCCTGGAGGAACGCGAGTAAGAGGTGTTCGATGGAAATGTAACTATCCTCATACTGATTCTGATAGGTTTGGGCGCGATCGAGCAAGGTATCTAAGGAACGACCGAGATAAATCGATCCACCCGCTCCCTGGACTTTGGCTTGTTTTTGCAGAAAGGCTTCCGTTTTGTCCCGAAAGGCGGGTAAATTCACCTGGGTTTTGGATAAAATATTGGTGGCTAATCCATCCTGTTCCAGGAGCGCTTTCATAAGGTGTTCGCTTTCGAGTTGCTGGTGCTGATAGCTTTTGGCAATATCGGGAGTTTGGGCGATCGCCTGCCACGCTTTTTCTGTAAATTGATTAGGATTATTCGGTTGCATAGTCTTTTCCCATACTTAGGTTAACGCTTTGCAACCATTGTAGAAAAGACGGAAGGGGCGAGAGATTCGGGATTTACGGCTTTGGGGATAGGTATTTCCCACCCCTGTTGCCACAGGACAATAAGTTGAGTCAATGTAGTAGGGGAATGGGGGGAGTAAACAACAGACTCAATAAGGGCGAGTGAGGTATTCTAGCGATCTATAAAAACCGCCATTAATGTACCTCATAAAGCGCGGAAATTGCTGTATTTACAAAAATACTATTACACTCCTTAAATTATTGTCGATAAAGCTTAGTAAAACATCAAAAAAAACTTGACACAAGGGACAAATATCCTTAAAGTAGATGGATTAACAAAATCGATTCTACTATCACAAAACCTTTTTTATGGATTAAACCCATGCTAACCACCCACCCTCGCTTTCAAACATTTGAAGACTACCTAAAGTACAACGACAACTCCGAAAAACTCTATGAACTCTTCAACGGTGAACTTATAGAAATGCCTCCCGAATCCGGTCTGAATTTTCAAATTGCAAACCGCATTTTTTTCGCCTTTGCCTCAATTTTAGGAACTGACCAAGTTCGAGGAAATGGCTTAGAACTCGAAGTCAGAGGCGAACCCAAAAACCGCTACCCTGACCTCACCATTATTCGCCAAGAACACATCGAACAACTCTCACAACGAAATACCCTGCGCCTTTCCATGTCTCCCCCCATATTAGTCATCGAAGTCGTCAGTCCTGGAGAAATTCAAAGAGAACGAGACTACATCGCCAAACGCACTCAATATCAAGACTGTGGCATTCCCGAATACTGGATCGTTGACCCCCAAACCCAAACCATTTTAATCTTAGAATTAACTAACCAAACCTATACAGAAATTGGCACATTTAGGAATAATGACTTCCTTCCCTCTCCCAACTTCCCCCAATTCAATCTAACCGTCAATCAAATCCTCAATCCCACCCCGTAGTGCCTTAACAAAGCTTCAGAGGATCTTGCTAGATCTTGTTCTGTCTTTGAGCGCTAAAGTTTTCCCGTAACAATCCAACGGCGCACCACTAATCCCAAGGATATACTGACGATGAGAATAAACCAAAACGCCAGTATGGAAGAGGAGCTAATTCCACTATTGAGGTTCATACCAAACACACAGCTTGTAGCGGTCAAGGGGAAGAAAATGGCCACTAAAATATTGAGACGGTTGCTCATTCTAACCGATTCTAGACTGATTTTGGTTTGTTGTTCGGCCCGTTGGGCAATGCGATAGTCTAGGGCATTTTTCATATTATCGTGGAGCAGATTGAGCGATCGCTCAATTTCATAAGCCGAATCCCGTAAATCAATAATATCCCGGTCATCTGGAATCCCTTCTCTTGCTGATTGTAAAGCAAAGTGTAAATTCTGAGTCGCCAGTCGCAGAGGAGCCAAATCTTCTAATAATTGAAAATAATCTTCAGCCTGTTGCGCTTTTTCATATTCAGCACTGAGTTGATTCACTTCTTCATCATAGGCTTGTAGATGTTTTCTGAGGGGTTGTAAACCCATTCCCCCATGACTCGATTGCCATTTTTCTTGAGGATCGCGCCAAAAGAAAACCCCTTGACGCTCTTTTTCATTCGGTTTAGGCACATGATGGAGAATTAAGAGCAGATGACCTTCCGCAATCATCGCCCGTTGTTTTCCCACACTTTTTTGCCCTAAGCGATTTTGAATGACTTCAGGAATTTTCCAAGAACCCGGTAATTTCATCTTTTAATCGTCCTTATTGTCTCAAATAATGACCCGCATCATCCCATTGTATAACCTAAAGTGCGATCTGTACTTGGGCAAAAGCAGATAGGCTCTTCTTCATCTGTGCAAAAATGTTATCATGGGCCAATCATCCATACTCTATCACCCATCACTATGATTGCAGCTAATGACAATTCTCCCCATTTCACTCCTAAAGAGTATTTTGCTTGGGAGGAACAGCAACTAGAAAAATATGAATATATAGAGGGTCATGTGTATGCCATGGGCGGCGGTAGCGTCAATCATGGGCGCATTGCTATCCGGTTAACAGCTCTGTTTGAGGCTCATTTAGAGGGGAGTGGCTGCATTCCCGGTAACTCTGATATTAAAATTAATATGCTTGAAACCGAGAATTATACTTATCCGGATGCTAGTGTTACCTGCGACGATCGCGACAAAAATACCCCCAACTTTTTTACCTATCCCTGCTTAATTGTGGAAGTTTTATCCAAAAGTACGGAAGCCTACGATCGCGGCGGCAAGTTTAGGATGTATCGCCAAAATCCCGCTTTAATCGACTATTTGCTGGTTAGCTCGACTCAGATCGCCATGGATTTGTATCATAAGAATGATGCTGGAGAATGGATCATCCTTAACTATCAGGAAGGGGACACTATAGAACTCAAAAGTGTTAACCTCAGTTTCCCCATTGAACAGGTTTATCGAGGTCTAAATTTAATGCCTGAAGGTTGAGCATGACCGCCTATATTTTTATCCTCTGCTGTTCGAGATTTGCTCTAAGGTGTTATCCTCGCTTTATAAATCAAGACTCAACAATTGACAAATGCCAATCCACCGGAAACAATGAGAAATTGATCTCTGGTAACTGATATAGCGCTACGCGCTTAGATTTAATATAAAAGGTTACGGCCGAAAAGCCCTTACCAACCTCAAGTTGTCCTAACTTGAATGCGTAGCGCTATAACAGGTATGGCAGAGTAAAAGAAACTTAGAACAGCTCTCCATCCGAGCCACCTATTCCTCATTCCCAATTCCCTAATGCCTAGCTGTAACCCATGACCTATTCTGAAAGCTTTGCCCAACCTTCTCTTCTCGACCTCGCTAAGGAAGGTCATCCCCAGGCAATCACCTATTGGATGAATAGCTTACTTGCACCTCAAGGGGTTTCAGTGCAGGTGAACCAATCCCCCGATCGCTGGCTCAATGTTCAGGTCAATTTTCACCACCCCAAACGCAAGGATCAGTGCTTGAATCTCCAGCAGCGTTTGGTGCGCTTTGTCTGCTATCGCCTGTGGACGCTCAACTCAGCCGCCATTTACCAGGTAAGGATTATTGCTAGGCAAGCAGGCGATCGCCGCATTCTCTGGAAGCAAGCAGTACGAATTAGCACTCCAGCTACTCAACAACAGAGTATCCTGGCTCTCCCTGCAAGTGCCACATCTCCCTCGCCTTTCCAATTCCGGCTGATGCGGACGTTATTCATCAGTCGGTTGACTGCTGTTAGTTTTATTCTCTCCTGTTGGTGGTTTTACGCACAACTGATCAATGCCCATTGGATTCATCAAAACCGATTAGCCACCTCTACCCCCGTTCCCCTCGATCCCCCACCGACCATTACTCCCACTCCCGAAGCCTCACCCACTCCCGTTGCCTTACCGCCCAAACTCGAACCCTCTTTCAAGCTTGTGGATGTTCCCGAACAATTTCGCGGCAAAGTAATTAATAAAGCCGAGGCTTTAGCCATGCCTAAAGTTGTGGCGTTAACCTTTGATGATGGCCCTTGGCCCAACACCACAGAACAAGTTTTAGATATTCTCAAAGAACATGAGATTAAAGCCACCTTTTTCTTCGTGGGACAGCATCTGAAACAGTATCCCAAAATTGCCAAAAAAGTCGCGGATGCGGGTCATGCTCTGGGCAATCATACCCAACATCACTATACCCATACTGTTGACTCCCAAACCGCCGCCCAGGAAATTGAGTCCACCAGCAAACTGATTTTTGATACCACAGGAATCAAAACCAAGCTGTTTCGACCTCCAGGAGGTAAGTTAGAGAGCGGTTTAGCTGATTATGCCGAGTCTCAAGGCTATGGGATTATGATGTGGTCTTCTGACTCAGAGGACTATTATGTGTCTACTCCGGTGTTAATTGATAACGTCTTAAAGAGTGTCACCCCTGGTGGGATTGTACTCTTTCATGATGGGGGAGGCGATCGCCGCAACACCGTCGAAGCCCTACCCCAAATTATCACCACCCTCAAAGCACAAGGCTATCGGTTCGTCACCGTTCCCGAACTCTTAGAAATTGAAGCCAAACAAACCCCATTAAATGAAACAGAAGAACAAGTATAGCCAACCTAAATGAGTTATGTAATAGCTGCCCCTCATCCCCCAGCCCCCTTCGGCTACGCTCAGGGCAAGCCTTCTCCCGCAGGCGCTGTCCTGAGCGAAGTCGAAGGGAGAAGGGGAGTAGAAGTCCCTCTCCCGTGGGAGAGGGATTAGGGAGAGGGCATTTCCTGTTGCACAACTCAATTTAGACTAGCTATACAGCACTTCGCGCTGTTATGGTGTACCGTCTTAAAGGCTCAAAGCCATGTACCACAACCCTATTCCCTATTCCCTATTCCCTATTCCCGATTCCCTATTCCCTAGCGCAAAGCGCTGTATAGTGCTATTCCCCATTTCCTCACCCAATTTTTAATCTAAACTTAGTTTTAATTTAACCATAAAATATTCAAGATTTAATCTTGGCAGGTAACAAAATTTAGTAGGATGCGGGCAGTTTTGTCCGAGGAATCCATAATGGCCATAGAATTAAAGTTGATTGGCAGATACTCATCGGGAGTAACCGACGAAAGCGCTGCGGAAATTGTCGCCCACGATCCGGGAACTCAACGCCTGTTTGTGGTGAATGCTAATAGTGCAGCCGTTGACGTTCTCAATATCAGCAATCCCACTAACCCAACTCTAATTTCAACCATAAACATTGACCCCTCTATAGGTGCTGGAATCAATAGCGTCGCGGTGGCCAATGGGGTGGTCGCAGTTGCGGTAGAAAATGCCGATCCAGTAACCCCAGGGGCGGTTGCTTTTTTTGACCCTGATGGCACTCTGCAAAGCTCTGTCGGCGTTGGGGTATTGCCGGATATGGTCACGTTTACTCCAGACGGCCAGAAGGTGTTAGTGGCCAATGAGGGGGAGCCGGGGGCTACAGATCCAGAAGGTTCTATTAGTATTATCGATATCTCTGGGGGAGTGGCAAGCGCAACGGTACAAACCGCAGACTTTACTGCCTTCAATGGTCAGGAAGACCAACTGCGAACGGCAGGGGTGCGAATATTCCCCAATAAAACCGTTGCTGAAGATATGGAGCCGGAATATATTGCGGTTTCGCCCGATGGCAGTACGGCTTTTGTGACGCTCCAGGAAAATAATGCGATCGCCAAAGTGAATATCGCCACGGCTACCGTCGAAAGTATCATCCCCTTGGGTTTGAAAGATCACAGTCTTCCAGGCAATCGTTTGGATGCGAGCGATCGCGACAATGGGATTAATCTGCAAAACTGGCCGGTGTTTGGCATGTATATGCCCGATTCCATCGCCTCTTTTGAAGCCAACGGTCAAACCTACTACGTTACCGCGAATGAAGGAGATGCTCGCGACGAGGATCAAAGGATTGCCGACTTAACCTTAGATGCCACAGCATTTCCCAATGCCGCCGACCTTCAGGAAGACGAACAACTGGGACGCTTGCAAGTTTCCAATATTGACGGCGATACCGATGGTGATGGGGACTACGATCGCCTGTTGGCTTATGGGGCGCGATCGTTCTCCATTTTGAACCAATCTGGCACTATCGTTTACGACAGTGGCGATGACTTCGGGCGCATTACCTCCGAGCAGGTTCCCGCCCGTTTTAACTCTGGAACCGAGCTAGAGAACGGTAATGTGGTGACGGAGCGTGACGCTCGCAGTGACAATAAAGGTGCAGAACCAGAGGCGATCGCCACCGGTGTCGTCAATGGCAGAAGTTATGCTTTTATTGGCTTAGAGCGTATCGGCGGGATTATGGTCTATGATGTAAGTAATCCAACATCGCCCAGTTTCGTCCAATACGTGCAGCCCAACGGCATAGATATTGCTCCCGAAGGATTAGAATTTATCCCTGCCGCCAATAGCCCGAACGATAAGCCCTTACTGGCAGTAGGTAATGAATTTAGCGGCACGACAACTCTGTATGAAATTGCTCCACCTCCAGCCCCTGCTCCACCTCCAGCTCCTACTCCCGGCCCGGTTGTAGATCCAGTTGCCCCACCCAGCACATCGAGTCCCACACCCAGTCCCACACCCAGTCCCACACCAACCCCATCCGTTAATATTGTCGTGGAAGTTGCTGGACAATTTCAAGGCACTATCGGTAATGATATTTTCTCCGGTACAGCCTCCAGTGATGCCATTTTTGGCTTAGATGGCGACGACCAAATCAATGCGGGTGCAGGGGATGATAACTCCAATGGGAATCGGGGCGATGATACGATCAATGGCGGCGCAGGCAATGATACCTGTAATGGCGGTCAAGGCAGTGACCAAGTGAACTGTGGTGATGGCAACGATCGCGCAGGTGGCGATCGGGGCAATGATATCGTCAATGGAGATGCCGGTCAAGACCAACTCACGGGAGGTGAAGCCGATGACACCCTCGATGGCGGTGCGGATAATGATGGCATCTTCGGCGGTCAAGGCAATGACCTGATCAACGGTGGTGCTGGCGATGATGTCATCAGTGGCGACTTCGGTACAGATACCCTTATCGGTGGTGCAGGTAACGATGTCTTTGTCCTCCGCACCAGCACCGCAGCAGCAACCGCAGCCGCAGCCGATGTGATTCTCGACTATCGTCAAGGCGATACCATTGGTCTAACCGGTGGCATTACCCCCAATGACCTCACCTTGACGGTAGAAAATGGCAACACCATCATCCAAGTCACCACCAATGGCGTAACCTCTATTTTGGGTGTCGTCAATGGGGTATCTCCAGCACAGTTGACCTTCGGCAGTGCCAATATTCAGGTCAACACAACTGGCAATGTCTCCGTTACCAGTAGCGTCTTTGTTGGGGGCAGCATTTCCGGTCAAGCGTTGGCCGTTGGTGCAACTGCATTCGCCAGTGTTGACTTTACGAACTCGTTGACCTTGGTCTAGCGCGTTGCGCTCTGGATAGGGAGATGGGGGAACGCGGATTATACCCCTCTTCTGTCACTTTCTAAAAAAAGGGCTTCAAACCCTGATTCTTTCGTTAGTGATAAAACTCCGTTTTCGGCTGTCGCCGACATGAAACGCTTCGCGAGCGCGGGCTGTAACAACGGAAATTCTAACGAATTTCCAAGAGTGAGAGAAGAGGGGTATTACTGGAGTGGGAGCATCTTGCTCCCTACTGCTGTGACACAGCTAATTTGATGCAATAGATTTTGTTGGTAGTGATTGCTTGAGCCATCTCTAGCTAGGCTTTTAAGCACTAAAGTGCTTACTACAAACAAAGCCCTCTTTTAGCTGTGTCACGACACTACGTTTTTAATTTCGGTTCCTCCACTCCCCCATTCCCTTAAGCATCAACTGTGCGCCCTTTTTGCGGGAAAATACCTGCCGGACGGATTTGTAGGAAGGCAATAATGAAGGCAAATACCATCACCTTTGCCATGCTGGTGGTGGCAAAAAAGGTAAAGAAATCAGCAACGGGTTGGATGGGGGTGGCGACTAAGGCGAGAGTGCCGGAACCAATGAGATAATTTAATGTGCCGATGGATAGGGCTGCGACTAAACTCCCCACTAATTTACCTACCCCACCCACAACCACAACCATAAAGGCATCGACAATATAATTTTGTCCCGTATTCGGGCCCACAGAACCGAGTAAACTAATGGCACATCCAGCCACACCCGCTAATCCAGAACCGAGGGCAAAGGTAAGCGCGTCAACTTGGTTGGTGGGAATGCCCAAGCAGGCGCTCATGGTGCGGTTTTGGGTAACGGAGCGAATGCGTAACCCCCAGGGCGATCGCTGCAAAAAGACGTAAATGCCCACAATGCAGATCGCCGTTAAGCCCATGATAAACAGCCGGGCGTAGGGAAGTTGGAAGTTGAGGACAGGAAGCCCACCCCGTAACCAGGAGGGGGCCGTTACATCGACGTTTTGCGCTCCAAACCAAGGTTGAGTAACTGCCAGCTTGAAGATATTACCGAGAATTATGCCTGTGGCGATCGCGATACCGGCAGACAGGGGGAGGAGAGCGGCGATCGCCCATTTCCGAATTTGCTCAAAATTCGGGCGACGAGATAATACCCACCCTCCCCCGAAAAACAGCAGCGAAAATATCCCTAATCCTGCCACCATTTGCCAACTCACACTCCGGACAAACTGCTGTAAAATTAAGCTCACGCCCCAAGTCGCTAACAAGGTTTCTAAGGGTCGGCCATACAAGAACCGAATCACCCCCCGCTCCAAGATAATTCCCATGGCTGCGGCTACCAGAAACGCCGCAGGGAGGGCAAAAAAGATATAAACTTCAAAAAACTGATCGCCCATGGCTCTAAAGCCATTTTGCACCACAAACGTGGTATAGGCTCCCAGCATCATCAACTCGCCATGAGCCATATTAATCACACCCATTAAGCCGAAAATGATGGCCAAACCCAGAGCCGCAATCAGCAAAACTGAGCCAATACTAATCCCGTTAAAAATTCCTTCGAGTAAGAGTTGCACAATCTTCTCCGATCTAATGAATAAAACTGGTTAGGGTGGGCATTGCCCACCCTAACTACTACTGGCTAACAATTATTCATGGTTAATTGTTAATTGTTAATTATTAATTATTAATTACCCTAAATCTTGTACTTGCCTCCTTTAGCCTTATCTGACCAGTCACAGGCAAAGCCCTTAGTTTCAGCCACAAACTGGTTCCAAGGAAGGGGAGTTACTGCCTGATCGGTAGCGTTAACAATTTCAAACATGCCATCATCACGCACTTCTCCAATGCGTACCCACTTCGACAAATGATGACTATTATTCATCATCACCGGCCCTTCTGGAGCATCAAAGGTTTGACCATAGGCCGCTTCACGAACGGCATCTAAATCATCAGCCGTTCCTGCTGCTTCTACGGCCTGTTTCCAGATATGGACACCAATATAAGCGGCTTCCATGGGGTCATTGGTGACCCGATCTTCTCCATATTTAGCCTGAAAGTCGCTGACAAATTTTTCATTGGCTGGACTATCTACCGTCATGAAATAATTCCAAGCCGCATATTGACCCTGGAGATATTCCACGCCGATCGCCTTCACTTCCTCTTCCGCGATACTCACCGACATCACCGGATACTTATCGGGAGTCAGTCCAGCCCCTTGCATTTGCTTAAAGAAGGCCACATTACTATCCCCATTCAGGGTGTTATAGATGACTCCACCATCGGGCAAAGCTTGGCGAATCTTGGTAATAATGGGGGTCACTTCCGTATTGCCCAAGGGTAGATAATCTTCTCCCACCGTGGTTCCCCCTTTAGCGGCCAATTGCTCTTTAATAATCGTATTGGCAGTACGGGGGAACACATAGTCAGAACCGACTAAGAAGAATTCTGTACCTTTTTCCGCCAATAACCAATCTACTGAAGGTTCAATCTGTTGGTTGGGAGCGGCTCCCGTGTAGAAAATATTTCTTGAGCATTCCTGGCCTTCATATTGCACGGGATACCAAAGCATATGGTCTTTTTCTTCAAACACGGGTAAAACCGCTTTGCGACTGGCAGAAGTCCAACAGCCAAAAATCGCTACCACTTGGTCTTGATCGATCAATTTTCTGGCTTTTTCGGCGAAGGTGGGCCAGTCAGAGGCTCCATCTTCCACGATCGCCTCAATTTGTTTCCCTAACACTCCACCCATAGCATTAATGTTATCGATCGCCAATTGGGTCGATTCCACCACACTTTTTTCACTAATGGCCATGGTTCCACTCAGGGAGTGCAAAATACCGACTTTAATCGTATCTCCCGCCGCTCCAGTGGTACTGTTACTTTGGGCCACGGGTGAAGTTTCATCGGTATTTTCAGTGCTGGTATCTGGTGGCCCTCCACAGGCTTTGAGTAAAAGACTTGTGCCTACGGCCGCAGAGCCATAGACAAGAAACTTACGCCGACCAATACGATGCGCCATACTGTATACACTCCTCTTGCCTGAGTTAAGAAAAAGTTAAGTCATTTGCCAGAAAATCTATTTTAATCCAGTGATAGAGTTTTTATGTGGTCTAGACTACAGAAGTTTTGTCATCTCTTCACCACTGCCTTAACCTTCCTTAAGGGTTGTCCCCTGGCGATCGAGCATGAGCGATAAAGCATCCACATGGATACCGTGAGTTTTCCAACTCTCTACCATCGCTGCACCCACATCAGTCCCTCGATCTGTCTGGACAAAAGCAATCAACGTCGGCCCTGCGCCACTAATGGCTACCCCCAGAGCGCCAGCCTTGATGGCCGCTTCTTTGACCTCATCATAGCCAGGAATTAGAGTTTTACGATAAGGTTGATGAATTCGGTCTTCCATGCCCCTTTTTAACCATTCTGCGTTACCGGTTTCCAGGCCGCGCACTAATAGGCCAAGATGGCTGATATTAAATATGGCATCTTGGCGATCGTACCCACTGGGCAGGATCTTGCGTGCGTCTGCGGTGGATAACTCAAAATTGGGAATCGCGACCACGGGAATAATCCTCTCGTGCCAAGGAATATCGCAGATTAACCAACCCGTTTCGTCTTTGGTGGCTAAATGACATCCCCCCAAAAGAGCGGGAACCACATTATCTGGAAATCCCTCTAAGGCGATCGCCAATTCCATCACTTCCATTTGGTTTAAGGGATTCCCAGCCCAATGGTTGGCCGCCATCAATCCCGCTACAATTGCGGTGGCTGAACTCCCTAACCCCCGTGTCAGAGGAATCTCCATATCAATCTCAATTTTCACCCCTGGGGTTTTTTGTCCCAAGCGATCGTACAACCGCTTAAAGGATTGATAGGCTAAGTTATCCGCCTCTGTCGTCAGGTGAGCCACATCAATTCCCTTGATGTCAATGTCTAGAGAACCCTCATCCGGTAGGGGGGAAAAGCGAAATTCGTTATACAACGTGAGCGCTGCCCCCATACAATCAAAGCCTGGCCCTAAATTGGCTGCGCTTGCCGGAGTCCTGACTGTCACTACCTCCACCATATGTGATTACTCCTCTTGAGATCATCAATTGTCCATCCTCCATTAAACCAAACGATTTAATTTTTGGGCCGTTTCATTAAGCTGCTGGGTTCCCTCCTTGGTTTGGCGAATATGGGTAGCCGTTTGTTGAATTCCGCCATTAATTTCCGTCATGGCACTCATGATTTGGGCAATTCCATTGGCTTGTTCGCGAGCATTTAAGGAAATTTGTTGCACATTAATTGAAATTTCATTAATAGCTGAACTAATCAAATCAACGGCATGAGTGCCTGATTCAGTCGATTTGAGCGTTGCACTAGCCGATCGCTGAATGTCTGCGATTAAATGACTAATTTTTTGTGCTGATGAGCGACTATCATCGGCTAACTTGCGAATTTCTGTAGCTATAACCGAAAATCCCCTCCCTTGTTCGCCAGCATGAACCGCTTCTACTGATGCATTCAAGGCTAACATATTGGTCTGAGCGGCCAAGTCTGCCAACAGATTGGTAATTCCATAGATTTGATCTAATTGTTGAATCAGGGCTTGCACCTGTTCCGAGATTTGATTAGAGGTAAATTTTAAGGAAACTTGACTATTGGCCGAGGCTGCCGCAGCCTCAGTGGTTTGCTGCCATTCTCCTAGGGCTAAGGCTAAGACTTGACGAACCGAGGCAGCCGCCGATTCTGCTTGTGTTGCCGATTGTTGGGCTGATGTCTTTAATTGTTCAATGGTGGTTGTGGTTTCATTGACGGCGATCGCCTGTTCTGATGAGCTTTGATCCTGCTGTTCCATTGCATCAGCGATTTGGGTCGCAGATGTGGCTAAAACTAAAGCTTCTTCATTTAAACGACTTAATAAAAATGAAATAATCAGATAACCCAGGATAATTGAGACAACGGTTGAGATCAAAGTCACTATCCAAATTAATGACGGAATTTTTTGAATCTCAAAATCTTGTGCTTGTTTTTTTTCTATATAAACTTCTTCCTCGCTATTTCTAAAATCCTCTAACTTTTCTAAATCACTATTTAATCTTAAATCGGTAATTGATGACTGCCATTGCTCTCTTGCTGCATCAATATTATTGGCTTCAATTAAAGTGACTAAAGAGCGATAGAAACCCATTTGTTCTTCAAGAAAATCCAAATATTCATCAACCAGACTGGCATCAAATCGATCGTCTTGGCTAACCAATTGTCTATAGTCTTCAAATTGAGATTCCAGAGATCTAAATTCATTCAGAATTCGGGAGCGATTTTGTGGATTGGGATTTAGGATAAAATATCGCATGTGAACTTGCATATTTCTCAGGGCATATCCCATATTATCTCCCTGGTTTGAAATCGAACTAAATAACTCTAAACTTCCAATAACTTCAGAAGCAGAGTTAACTTGATTACTCAAGAAAATACTCGATCCTAAAAACAAAACAATGGGGAAAGAATAGCCTAAAATAATCAGCCATCTAACGCGCAAATTAATAAATTCAAACATGAGAAGATAACCACTTAATGAGTGATGGAATCAGGAGATTGACCCTGGCTGTACTACACCAATGATTACCCCTTTTCCGTACAGTTTTGTCCGTTCTGCATACAGACTAATCTCAATCAGTTTACCATCACTACATCTACCTTTACCCTGATGGGTTAACCGCTTGCGATCGCCCTGAAAACAATCTTGGATTTGGTTAAACACAGAGCGCTTACTTTCGGCTGCCATTAAATCCAGAAATGAATCCAACCCCACTAATTCTGCAAACCGATAGCCAAATAAATGAGCTAATTGGCGATTGGCATATAAAAACTTGCTCCGTTCTGTGAGAATATATAATCCTAAGTTGGCTAAGGATTCCTCTGGATTTGAGGATTCTTTCTGAGAGGCTTCTTCTGGAGCGATCGCCTGAGTCGGGGGGGGGTCAAGTTTCTGATATTCTACATACAGCCGCACATTATCCAACACCACTCCCATTTGCTCGGCTGTTTTTTCCATTAAACGGGCTGATTCTGGGGTAAAATAACCCGGCTCAGAATGCATGAGAGTTAAAATACCTAAGAGGGTTTGACGGCGAAAAATGGGTACACCTAACGCTGAACCAACCACATAGGGTTCATCTGGAAGGGTTAACCATCGATCATCGGTTTTTGTATCGGTAATTAAACCCACTTGTCGATTATAATTCACCCAACCGGCTAATCCTTTGTCTAAAACTTGCCCAATGATCGCCTCTTTTTGATCGCGAATGGTTGCCCCCCTTGCTAATACGCTGGCGATCACGCTTCCCTTTTGATCGAGGAAAAATAAGCTGCCTTCTTCCGCTTGAGTAAAGCGAATGGCAATTTTCAAGGTTTGCTGTAATACCGATCGCAGCATCAGCGAACCGGTGGAAGTCCGCATTAAGTTAGTAAATGTGCGGAGCAGCTCATTTTGAGCTTCAAAGGCTTTTTGATCTTGTTTGAGATCCCGGATCTGTGCATGTAAACGATCCAGTTCTGGGGTTAGGGTCTCATCTGGGCGATCGCTCATTCTGGTATCATCCTTCAATTAACCTTCAATTAAGGGGTATTCGCCGGTGCTGGAGGAGTCAAGGTTTCCGGCGACATATTAATAAAGGGTAGCGCACCTTGACCCCCCATCACCGTCGGAAAACGACCATCCCATTTTTCAATCGCTAGTTTTTGCAGCAAAATTGGGGTTAAGGTTTGCCGTTGCAGACGTTGAGCTTCTGCTTGTCCTTTGGCGCGGTTAATTTCCGCTTGGGCCACTTTTTCTGCTTTCAAGGCTTCAAATTCTGCCCGTTTTGCTTCTTGTTCAGCAATTTGTTTGGCTTCAATGGCTTTGGCAAATTCGGGAGAAAAGGTCACATTAACCAAAGAAACATCATCGATTAAAATACCATAAGATGTAATCCTTTCCTTAAGTTGCTTATCGATTTCTTGTTTTAAGTCTGTGCGTAGAGTGATAATTTCTTCAGCGTTTTTCTTCGCCGTTGCTGATTTCACGACTTCTGAAACTGAGGGCGTAATAATCCGAATCAGAATTTGCTCGCGATCGCCAATTTGTTGAAACACCTTATTCACTCTAGCTGGATCGATATGCCAATTAATGGCGATTTCCATTTTTACATCTTGCAAATCACGGGATGAGGCTTCGGCATTTACATCATTTTTCTGTACCCGCACGCTCAAATTTTCGACCGTAGTCATCACGGGAATAATGGGGTGAAGTCCTTCATCTAATATTCTATCCTGGACTTTACCAAACTTCATTAATACGCCCCGTTCCCCTGCATTCACAATCACGAAGGGACGAAAAATTAAACCAGCAAACAGCAGAAAGAACACCCCCAATACTGGAATCATCAATTGCGGATTGGTTAATTGGGAATTGGAGGGAAAATGATTGGGTGATTTCATAATTCGAGATAAAGTGTTATGTGCAGGTCAGGAGAAAAGCGATTAAATCGGTAATTCGGGAATACTATCGAGAGGAGGAAGAGACCATAAAGCGGAATCAGGAGTAATGTCTGCTACTTCATCAGTAGACAGGCGATCGCATCGCCGAGCAAAGGGACATCGACGACATTCAGAAGAAGTGACGGGTACTTGAGGAAAATTACCACCCTGAGCATAGTGCTGCAACCCTTGGCTCAATTGGTGCAAGAGTTGACTTAATTCCGTTTTTGTCCGTTCATGTTGCTCGTTATCATACCTGAACTCTAGAGAAGTCGCTCGATTGTGTAACGAAGGTTTACCTTTAACAAACCAGTAGGTCAGAGCGATCTGTTCCGGAAGATAGTCGCTGGTTTCGGCTAAGACAAAGGGATAAAGACGAGTTTGCCAATTCTGTTTTAGGCGATCGCTCTTGGGGGGTTGCAGATAGGTTTTCCAGTCAATAATTTCTGCCTGGTGCGATCGGGCAATGAACAAATCATAAATCACCGTCAGCCAATAGCCCTCAAACACCAGGGTTCGTTGATGTTCACTTTCCCGAAAGTCACCCCCATCGGCAAACAATCCCGGATGAGCTATCATTAACCGTTCTAAACCCTGTTTAAATTGGGGATCGCTCTGCAAAACGCCTTCAATGGGTAACCCTAATTCTCGCTGTTGCATCAATAAATGAAACTGACTCCCCCACTCTGAGCGCTCCTGTTGTTCTGGGGGAACTACATAGGGAATTTTCTCCAAAAAGATATACTGAAATTTGCGCCCGCAGGTACTCAAGGTATTTAAATGACCTTGAGAAAGACGTAAGTTAACCCGATCCATTCTGTCCATGCCCCATTCCCTATAACCAGCACCTAGCGCTCTAACATCGAGCTAACACAAACACACTATTTTTATTGCCTCGATTAATCCGTAAATCTTGATCTAAATAAGTAATATCTAACCAACCCTTTTGATTTTCCTCACGAATGGGAAAATCAACCGGCCAAAACGTTGCCCCCTGTTCAATTTGGCTAATCAGTTGGGAGGGAGATTGATAGCCCAAAAACCGTTGTAGTCCCCAAATCCCGCGATTAAAGCGTACATCGACCCGCCGCTCATTGACTACGGCAAAACGGGCTTTGACACTGACCAGGGCTTCCAAATAGGGCAAGCCATCAAGTTCCCCAATATTATAGACTGCCTGCTCGTCAGTCCGAATGCATTGATAAATCTGACCCAACTTAAATAGGGGAATGCGGTCAATATTCAACAATTCCGCGCTGGTGGTATAGAGCAAGCGCCAGTCCCCAGCCAGCAGTTCAGGAACCTCCGTTGGGCGCGGGTTCGGGTTGCGATCTTCTAATTGAGTTACACAGGACAAAATCGCCTGCTTTTCGGACTCAGAAGCTAAGATGCCTCGATTCGTACCGGCGATCGCCTGTAATAAACGGTCTTTGCCAATCATAATTTTCCCTAGGTTAAACACCGATTGCATCCACAGCAATGCTTATGGTCATGCTAACAATTCTCTGGTCAGATCCTGATACACTCAAAACAGTTCAGTACCAAGATTTTATTTTCCCATTGTCTCGGCCATGTCTTCCAAATTTGTACCGATTAAAAACCCTTCCTTACGGGAAACCCCCCGTTCTCAACTGGCTCCCATCCTTCCCTCGCCTCCTACCGAGTCCCTGGTAGACTGGTTAGAAAAAACGGGACGCATGTCTACTCGCGAAGTCCAAGATGAGGATTTTGTCGATGATGATGCGGATATTTCCGAACTGATGGAGGGAAATGACGATAATTACGATGAGGATGAGGAGTCCATGGACGAGCAGGAGTAAGCTAGACCTGTCCATGGAGTGATTGGATCTGTAATTTGTTGAGTGTGAGTGTGAGTGTGAGGAAAACTGTGGACGCGAAATTTAGTTCTGGGGGACTCTCGTTGTCTTGGGGAACCCGCCTATTTTTGATTTTAGTGGTGGGTTTGGGGCTGACGGCTTTAGCCCTTGACCTCCAGATGAACTCATCCCTACCCTGGGTTTCCTTAAGTCTGCCGTTCTGGAGTGGGTTAGCCCTAACGACTCTGGTGGGCGCTTGGGCTGTCCCGACTCTGAGAAAGATTAAAGCGGGGCAAATTATCCGCGAAGATGGGCCGCAAGACCATTTGAAAAAAGCGGGAACTCCAACTATGGGGGGGATCTTTTTTGTGCCGGTGGCGGTGTTGGTGGCGCTGCTGGTTTCGGGTGGCGATCGCACCGTTCTGGCGGTTTCTTTGGTTATTTTAGGCTATGGGGCGATCGGTTGGATTGATGATTGGCAAATTCTCCGCCGTCGCTCCAATAAGGGTATTTCTCCGCGCATGAAGTTGATTTTGCAAACCCTCTTAGCGGTCAGTTTTACCCTGTGGATGGCTCTGACGCAACCGGGAGATCTGACCACAGTCGCCCTATTTGGAGCCGTTAGCCTGCCTTTAGGTTTGCTCTTTTGGCCTTTAGCTGCTTTTACCCTGGTTTCGGAAAGTAATGCGGTGAACCTCACGGATGGTTTAGATGGGTTAGCGGGCGGAACTTGCGCGATCGCCTTTTTAGCCCTTGGGGTTCTGCTCGCTCCCACTTTCCCCAGTTTAATGATCCTTTGTGCTGCCCTCAGTGGCAGTTGTGTCGGCTTTCTCGCCTATAATCGTAATCCGGCTCAAGTGTTTATGGGAGATACCGGTTCTATGGCTCTTGGGGGCGGTTTAGCGGCGATCGCCCTCATTAGTGGTAATCTCTGGAGTTTAATTATCCTCAGCGGCCTGTTTATCGTCGAAACTCTCTCCGTCATCCTCCAAGTGAGCTACTACAAAGCCACCAAAGGCCCCGATGGGGTCGGTAAACGCATCCTCAAAATGGCCCCCCTCCACCACCATCTGGAACTCTCTGGATGGTCGGAAATCCAAGTGGTGGGAGTCTTTTATGGCGTTGTTGGTATCCTTGCTATTCTCAGCTACCTTTAGGCGATCTGGTCGTGGATGGTTTCCTTTAAAATGAGGCAATAGTATCGATAGATGCAGTGCGAGCGTCTCGCTCGCTAGACAAACCAGCGAGCAATACGCTCGCACTCCGGAAAACCGATTGCACTATTTTAGATGAGGCGATCGTGCTTGTTCGTAATCAGGTAAAATTGTTAATTATTGATCCAGAATGTGAGGTGATTTTGCAATGGATAAATTAAAGCAGTATCGTCAAATCATTCAAGATATTTTAACAGAATATCATCAAATCAATAAAAAATCAGGGTCTGCCACTGAAAGTGCTTTAGCTTTTGATGAGGTACACGATCAGTACCTTTTACTGTTGATGGGTTGGCACAAAGATGAGCGGATCAAGAGTGTGATGATTCATATCCGTTTGCAAGATGACCAAATCTGGATTGAGGAAGATTGGACAGAGGATGGAGTAGCGACAGATTTGTTGCTCAGAGGTATTTCACGAGATGAGATTGTTTTAGCTTTTCATCCTCCTCATGTTAGACAGTATACTGAATTTGCGATCGCGTAACGCGATAAAATCAAGACCCATTTTGAATTTTTATTTTAATTGATATCACTTCATTACCACTGCGTTCATGACAGATTGAGATCAATCCTCCCTTTTCCTAACTAAAAGGGAAAAGGGAAGATCGACAAAGGTTACTCGATCAAGTTAGATTACGCTTCATCTAAAGCCGCAATACCGGGGAGTTCCTTACCTTCGAGCAGTTCCAAGCTTGCGCCACCACCGGTAGAAATGTGGCTCATTTGATCGGCAACGCCAACCTTCTCGACCGCCGCCACAGAATCACCACCACCGATAATGGTAGAAGCGCCAGTTTTGGTCAGTCCAGCCAAAGAGCGGGCGATCGCCTCTGTCCCTGCTGCAAATTTATCAAACTCGAACACACCCATCGGCCCGTTCCAGATCACCGTCTTACAATCAGCCAGAGCGGCCTCAAAGGTTTTCACCGAATCTGGGCCAATATCCAATCCCATCCAGCCATCGGGAATATTATCCACGCTCACGGTTTGAGAATTAGCATCAGCCGCAAAATTATCAGCCACAACCACATCGGTAGGTAATAACAGGTCTACTCCCCGTTCTTTCGCCTTCACTTCCAAAGATTTGGCCAACTCTAGCTTATCTTCTTCCACCAAAGACTTACCGACATTCATGCCTCGCGCCTTATAGAAGGTGAAGATCATGCCTCCACCAATCAGGAGCTTATCGCATTTTTCCAACAGGGTCTCAATCACGCCAATTTTGCTCGATACCTTAGATCCGCCAATAATGGCTGCCAAAGGTCGTTGGGGACTTTCGATCGCTGCTTGCAGATACTTCAGTTCCTTCTCAATCAAAAATCCAGCCACCGAAGGACTCAGATACTTGGTCACCCCTTCCGTAGAAGCATGGGCCCGGTGAGCCGTTCCAAAGGCATCATTAACATAGAGATCGGCAACAGCAGCTAATTGCTTGACAAATTCTGGATCATTCTTTTCTTCTCCAGCATGGAAGCGGACATTTTCCAGCAATACCACATCACCATCACTCATGCTGGCCACCGCAGTAGCCACCTCATCCCCAATACAATCATTGGTTTTCTTCACCTCTTTACCCAGCAGTTCCGACAACCGTGCAGCCACAGGAGTCAAGCGCATGGACTCATTCACTTTTCCCTTGGGCCGGCCGAAGTGAGAGGTTAAAATAACCTTAGCACCCTTGCTTGTCAACTCTTGAATCGTAGGCAGAGCAGCCCGAATGCGAGTATCATCAGTGATAGACCCATTATCGATGGGAACATTAAAATCCGCTCGCACTAATACTTTTTTGCCAGAAAGGTCAGATGCTGACAAGTTTGCTACCGTTTTCTTGGGCACAGGATAAACCTCCTTCAAAAAAATCTTCGTTATGTTTTTGATTACGCTATCGTCCACATTGTATAGGAGTCCGTGTCTCGGAGGTAAGACCCATGTTTAAGACTGTTCTCTTTCCGATTAACAAAAGCCAAGAAACCTTGGCAGCCACAGAGGTAGTGATGGATATTGTCAAAACCTATGGCTCTCAACTGATTCTGCTCTCTGTGTTGGAGAATGAGACCACTGAAGAGGATGCGTCTAGAGATCCGATGATCTCCCATGACCAAATTGCTGAACTGTTAAATAAAGTCCAAAGCGGCTTTTCTAAGAGTGGTATTGAGTCCAAAACCCTGGAACGGGAAGGTAAACCGGCTTTTACCATTTGTGATGTGGCTGATGAAATGGAGGCCAATCTGATTATCATGGGAAGTCGGGGGGTTGGTCTGACGGAAGATGGATCGAAGGATAGTATTACCAATCAGGTGATTAATCTTTCTCCTTGTCCCGTGTTGATTGTCCCTTAGTTCTTCATGATTGGCTGATTATGATTCAATGGTATCCCGGACATATTGCTAAGGCGGAACGTTCTCTAGCCGAACAACTCAAGCGAGTTGATGTGGTTTTAGATGTTCGGGATATTCGTATTCCCCTGACGACGCAACACCCGAAACTGAAGGAGTGGGTGGGGAGTCGGGAGCGGGTTCTGGTGCTGAACCGGATGGATATGATTGTGCCGGAGATGCAGGATTTATGGTTGCAGTGGTTTACCAATCAGGGAGAGCAACCCTATTTTACCAATGCGAAATTGGGTAAGGGGATTTCCGAAGTAACCCAAGCGGCGATCGCCGCCGGTGCGTCCATGAATGAGCGCCGACGCAAGCGGGGAATGCGTCCCCGTCCGGTGCGAGCGGTGGTAGTGGGGTTTCCCAATGTGGGCAAATCAGCCCTCATTAACCGCCTATTAAACCGTAAAGTGGTGCAGAGTGCGGCTCGTCCGGGGGTGACTCGGCAACTGCGCTGGATTAAGATATCATCCAATATTGAGTTATTGGACGCTCCTGGGGTGATTCCAGCGCGATTAGAGGATCAACGGGATGCGGCGAAGTTAGCCATTTGTGATGATATTGGTGAAGCCAGCTATGATAATCAACGGGTGGCGATCGCTCTGCTGGATGTATTTCACAAATTGAATGCCCATGTGAGTAGCTTGGAGAAATTGCGATCGCGTTATGAGGTCGATCCAGCAACCCTCTCTAGCGAAGACTATTTACATACCTTAGCCGAAGCCAAATATCTGGGAGATCTAGAACGCACTGCCTGCCAACTGCTGACCGATTTTCGTAAAGGTTACTTGGGAGGGTTTCCTTTAGAATTGCCCCCTTCACTATAATTTCATGGCCAGCACTGAGTACAATCAGGGTTGAAGTGGATTGAAACTCGACTTAAGATTAACTCACCGCGATGGCATCATCTACCGTAGGGAGCCAATTCTAATGGCTAATCGGCTTTTTCAGCACCGGAAAACCGTTCCTTTACCCATTTACATTCTTGTGCCTGTACTGCTACCGATCTTGGTCGCCATGAGCGTCACAGGATGGCTCTCCTTACGCCGCAATCATCAGTTAGTGCAACAATTATCGCGGCAATGGATGGAGGAAGTGGGCGATCGCCTCAAAACGAAACTGAGTCAAGATCTGGCGTTTCCTCAAGATCTGCTCAACTCCTATGAAAATCTTCTCTTAGATCTCGATGATGGGGCGATCGCCTTATCCAATCAAAACTGTTTTTGGCCCTTTCTCAACAGTTTCCCCTCCCTGCAAGGGATTACCTTCGGGTTAGAGCCGAGGGGAGACTTGCTCGCTATCCATCGCACGGAAGATGGAGAAATGATCTGCACCCTGGCTAACCGAGAAACCAATCACCAGCTATCGACCTATCGTCTTGGCGATCGAGGTGAAGTTCAAGAGCGGCTTGACTCTTCCATTGCTTCCTACGATGCTCGCCAAAATTTGTGGTATCAGAACAGCATCATCGATCAACAAGTCACTCTAGACATTACACGCCTTCCCTCCCTCTCTCATCCCTCGATTGAGTTGCAAATCGTTCAGCCCTTTTACGATCAAAATAAAGAATTAATTGGAGTCGGTAAAATTGATTTCAATCTGAACTCATTCCAAGAGTATTTACAAAATATTAATCTTGATTTCTCCGCAGAAATACTTGTTTTTGATCAACAAATTAACCCCTTGGTCGATTCCACTAAGAATTCAAAAAAACAAGAGACTATTGAAGCTGGTTTGCTCCCTAAAATCCAACAAAATTTAACCGCAGACTATCCCCAAGAGATCCAAATATTTAGCCACAATAAACAAAACTATTGGACGTTAAGCTTTGCTTATAAATTACCCGGCGATCGGCAATGGTGGATCAGCATTATTGTTCCTGAAAAACAAGTATTTCAAGCGGTAGAGATCAATTTTCGCAATCAATTACTCCTCAATTTGAGTGCCGTTAGCATCTCCATCGCTTTAGGCAGTTTTTTCTTACATAAAATCAGCTCTATTCTCAATCAAGTTAGCCAGAATGCTCAACAGGTGATCGAAGGCCATTTATCCCTAGAAAATTTGCCCCATTCTCTAGTTTATCCCCTCCAGGGATTAATTAATAGTTTTCAAGCATTAACCCAGTATTGGTGTCAACTCGTTCAGTCGATTGGTCATGAAAATGAACGATTGCTAGACAAGGTAGAATCGGGAACAAATTTGTTGATTGAAGCTGTAGAAAAAGCAGACAAAGCTAACTTAAAACTGCAACAATCCCAATCCCTGCTCGAAAGTATCATTAATAGTTCCATGGATGGGATCATGGCATTTCAAGCCCTCCGAGATTATCGAGGTAGAATTATAGATTTTGAATGGATTGTGAGCAATCAAGTGGCAGCCTATTTTTTTGAAATTAACACTGTTAATTTGGTCGGAAAAAGTTGGCTCCAAGAAATCCAAAGCCCTAATCTAAGAAGTCTGTTCGATCATTATGTCAGTGTCGTAGAAACTGGCCATTCTCTAGAATTAGAATTTCCCTACGATCATGACAATCAACGGGCTTGGTTTCATGTAATTGCCGTCAAGCTTGGAGATGGATTATCGGTCAATTTTCGAGACATTACTGACCGCAAAAAATCAGTATTTGAACTGCGAAAAATGCTCGATGAAGTCCATAAAATCGCCAATACAGATGGCTTAACCAAAGTGGCGAACCGTCGTCAATTTGATGAATGCCTATATCAAGAGTGGCTGCGCTTAAAACGCGATCGCCTGCCCCTATCGATCATTTTATGCGATGTGGATTACTTTAAGTTCTACAATGACACCTATGGGCATCAAGCCGGGGATGACTGCCTGATCCAAGTGGCCAGCGCCATTCAACATTCAGTTCGACGCTCTAGTGATATAGTCGCTCGCTATGGAGGAGAGGAATTTGTGGTGCTTCTCCCCAACACTTCAGAAGAAGGGGCCAAAGTCGTGGCCCAGTTAATTCAATCCAAAATAGATGACCTGCAAATTCCCCATAAAACCTCTAAAGTCGCTGCAACGGTAACCATGAGTTTGGGAATTGCCACCTTGGTTCCGACCTCAGAACTCTCCAAAGAAAGCCTAATTGCTCTAGCAGATGAAGCCTTATATGAAGCCAAGAAGCAAGGGAGAAATCGGTTTGTGGTCAAATCTTAAGCTGTGGGAGTTCAGGAAATGACCAGAAGAAATTAAACTAAGAGAGGACGAAAACGTTCTATTCTTTGCTAGTGAACCCCGGTAAATGTAACAAGATGTTGCAAGTCTTTGAAAACTATTGAGAAATCACCCAAACATCCCCGCGCCCTTTACCCTGGTTCATTAAATAATGTTAAACTTTCTCCAGTTAAGCGTATGAACGATCAACAAACCTATCGCCTCCATTGCACCCTCTCCTTTGGAGATATCTATGGACAAATCATTGTCTGGTTAATTGTAATTTTCCTGAGTTTAGCGGCCGCTCTCGCCCTGATGGGGGCAGGCAGTCCGGTTTACGCCTTAGCGACGGTGGGATTAATTCTGGTTCTTTCTCTACCCTTCTTGCTGTTTAGCTTTGTCACGACCTTACTGAACCATATTGAATTTGCACCGGTTGAAGAGAGTCCGCAAAAACGGCCCTCTCGTTCAGGAGCTGCCAAAAATCCTGCCCAAGCAGCCGGCTAATTGATTCCTATTTTTATGTTTGTAGGGGCAAGTCGCCCCTACCCCTACCTGTTTCTTAACCCATTTGGAGAAGATCAACCAAACCATGTTAGACCATGATGTAATCATTGTTGGCGGTGGCCTAGCCGGGTGTCGTGCGGCTGTGGAAATTGCCCGCATTGATCCGAGCCTTAATGTTGCTATAGTCGCTAAAACCCATCCGATTCGATCGCACTCTGTCGCCGCTCAAGGGGGTATGGCTGCCACCTTAAACAATGTGGATTCTGAGGATAGTTGGGAAGCCCACGCCTTCGATACAGTCAAGGGTTCCGACTATTTAGCGGATCAGGATGCAGTCGAAATTTTAGCCAAAGAAGCCCCGGATGTGGTGATCGATTTAGAGCATTTAGGGGTTCTATTTTCCCGTCTACCGGATGGCCGCATTGCTCAACGAGCTTTTGGGGGCCATTCCTATCGCCGTACCTGCTACGCTGCCGATAAGACGGGCCATGCGATCCTTCATGAGTTGGTGAATAATCTGCGACGCTATGGGGTCAAGGTGTATCAGGAATGGTATGTGATGCGCTTGATCCTGGAAGAGGGGGAAGCGAAGGGTTTGGTGATGTACCATATGCTCGATGGCCGGTTAAAGGTGGTGCGAGCGAAGGCAATTATGTTAGCGACGGGGGGCTATGGGCGGGTGTTTAACACTACGTCCAATGATTATGCCTCCACCGGAGATGGGTTGGCCATGGTGGCACAAGCGGGTCTGCCGCTTCAGGATATGGAGTTTGTGCAATTTCACCCGACGGGGTTGTATCCGGTGGGGGTATTGATTTCCGAGGCAGTCCGGGGCGAGGGGGCCTATTTACGCAACAGTGAGGGCGATCGCTTCATGGAGAATTATGCCCCCAGCAAAATGGAGTTAGCACCCAGGGATATTACCTCTAGAGCCATTACCCTGGAAATTCGCGCCGGTCGCGGTATTCATACGGATGGCAGCGCGGGCGGCCCCTTTATCCATCTGGATCTGCGCCATATGGGGCGGGAAAAAATTATGAGCCGGATTCCCTTTTGCTGGGAAGAAGCCCATCGTTTGGTGGGAGTGGATGCGGTAGAAGAACCCATGCCCGTGCGTCCCACGGCCCATTATTCCATGGGGGGTATTCCGGTGGATACGGATGGCCGGGTACGCAGTGGGGTAGAGGGGTTTGTAGAGGCTCTATTTGCGGCGGGAGAATGCGCTTGTGTGTCGGTGCATGGGGCGAACCGTTTGGGGAGTAATTCCCTACTCGAATGCGTGGTCTATGGACGACGGACGGGGGCGGCGATCGCCCAATATGTCCAATCTCGCAAGTTACCCAATTTAGACGAAACGCCCTATCTACAAGAGGCACAAGAACAAGTGCAAGCCTTGTTAGACCAACAGGGAGAACAGCGTATTAATCCCCTACGCCAAGCCTTTCAAGATGCCATGAGTCAATATTGTGGGGTATTCCGCGACCAAGACTCGATGGAAAAGGGTCTAGAGATTACCCAAGAGTTGCAACAGGACTATGGCACGATTTATCTTGGCGATCGCGGGTCTTTGTGGAATACGGAGATTATCGAGGCTTTAGAACTGAAGAATATTATGGTGGTGGGTCGCATGATCCTCACCTCTGCACTCAACCGGAAGGAGAGTCGGGGGGCCCATTCTCGCGAAGATTTTCCCCAACGGGACGATCCCAATTTCCTCAAGCATTCCTTGGCGTTTTATTCAGCCGCAGGCATTGAGATTCAATATCGCCCAGTGACACTCACCCAGTTTGAACCCCAGGAGCGGAAGTATTAATTGAGTAATACAGCGCAAAGCGCTGTATTACCCATGACCCATGACTCATCCAGTTGCAAGGCTGTCACATGGGTAGCAATGTTTTTTAAATTTATCCCTTAAAAAATAACCATGCAGCCTTTCAACCCTATCCCTGATGTCTACCTCCCAACGTCAAGCCAACCAATATGTGCGGGAACTCCTAGAGCAGAACCGACTGACAGAACTCTCGGCAAAACTCCTACCCAACCCCAAACCCTTACCGCGCAAGTTTCGCGGCGCATTTCGTCTCAGTCGTCAACGGGTAGAACAGCATTGGAAGCAACTGAATACGTTTCCGGAAACCCAAGCTAATCTCTTAGATGAACAAACCCTGTCGCAACTCGAAGCTTATCAGCATAATATTGAAAACTTTATCGGTACAGTGAAACTCCCGGTGGGTATTGCTGGCCCCCTGCGGGTAAATGGGTTGTTTGCCCAAGGGGATTATTATGTACCTTTAGCGACTACAGAAGCGGCCCTTGTCGCCTCCTATTCGCGGGGATGTCAACTGATTTCGGAAGTCGGAGGATGTCAAGCCTTATTACTCAATGAAGCGGTGAACCGCACTCCTGGGTTTGCGTTTAGGAACTTGCAAGAGGTGGGCTTATTTTTGGCTTGGGTCGTTGGGGAACAGGAAACTTTTAAGGAACAAGCAGAAAATACTACTCGCTACGGGAAATTAATCGATACCCGAATTACGGTAGAAGGCAATCATGTTTATCTGGATTTTCAGTTTACGACCGGGGATGCGGCGGGTCAAAATATGGTGACGTTGGCGACGGATGCCATTTGTCAGTATATCCTCCGCCAGAGTCCAGTGGCTCCCCAACACTGGTTTATTGAGGCGAATTTATCGGGGGATAAAAAGGCCAGCGCCCAATCTTTTGCTGGAGTGCGGGGTAAAAAGGTGACCGCAGAGGTGACTATACCGGCTCAGTTGGTGGCGCAACGGTTGCACACGAGTCCAGAACAAATGGTGAACTATTGGCGGATGTCGGCTTTGGGGGGAACCATGAGTGGGACGATAGGCATTCAAGGCCATTATGCCAATGGATTAGCCGCGCTCTATATTGCTTGCGGTCAAGATGCCGCTTGTGTGGCGGAGTCTGCGGTGGGGGTGACGCGGTTTGAGTTAACGGCAGAGGGGGATTTATATGCGGCGGTGACGTTGCCGAATTTGATTGTGGGTACGGTAGGCGGTGGTACGGGGTTACCGAGTCAGCAAGCTTGTTTGCAGATTTTGGGGTTAGCGGGTGCGGGGTTGGCGAGGGCGTTTGCTGAGATGTGTGCGGGGTTGGCGTTGGCGGGGGAGTTGTCGATTATTGGGGCGTTATCTGCGGGGGAGTTTGTCCAGGCTCATGCTCGGTTGGCAAGGGAGCGTTGAGTGTTCCCTTCGAGTGCGCTCTGTTCCCTTCGAGTGCGCCCTGTTCCCTTCGAGTGCGCTCTGTTCCCTTCGAGTGCGCCCTGTTCCCTTCGAGTG
>NZ_JAQOSO010000115.1:0-29215 GCF_030068505.1 Roseofilum capinflatum BLCC-M114 | reverse complement strand
CGCTCAGGGAACAGGTGAGGATATGGAAATCATTTTTAATTAAGAACTATGGTTAATCGATGGTGGGTTTATCAGCAGGAACGGTTTCCTATTGTCGCTAATGGGCTGTTAATTGGGGTGTTTAGTTTTTCGGCGGTGAGTTATTCGGCACTGCTGCGGGGAGGGGTTCCCAGTTTGGGTTCTAGTGTAGTGGCTTTTGCGATCGCCTTTTTGTTCTTCTTGCAGTTGCGAATTGCCGATGAGTTCAAGGACTATGAGGAGGATTGCCAATTTCGTTCCTATCGCCCGGTTCCTAGGGGTTTGGTGAGTTTGCGCGAATTGGGCAGGTTGGGCGCTTTCACGGCGATTATTCAAGGGCTGTTGGCACTTTATTTGGGGGGGTTCACCCTAGGGCTATTTCTGATCGCAGTTTGGCTCTATTTAGGATTGATGAGTCAGGAATTTTTTATCCGCCATTGGCTCAAGAACCATCCCGTAGTTTATCTCATCAGCCATATGATGATTATGCCCCTCATTTATGGCTTGGCAACCGCTTGTGATTGGCAAGTCACCACCGGGGTGATACCGAGGGGTTTAGGCTGGTTTTTAGCCGTCAGTTTTTTCAACGGTGTCATCATTGAAATTGGGCGCAAAATTCGATCGCCCCAAGATGAGGAAGTCGGTGTAGAAACCTACAGTTACTTGTGGGGACGCAAACGAGCCGTTTTCGTCTGGTTAGCCGTTTGTACCATTATGACGGTGATTAGTGCGATCGCCGCGAAATTAATTGGCTTTGGCTTACCCCTAGCTCTAGCAACTTGGGCTATGTTGGGCATTTCCGGAACACTTTCGGCTCAATTTTTACGCTCTCCAGTCCCCAAATCTGGTAAGCGCTTTGAACTTCTCTCCGCCATCTGGACACTCTTAGTTTATCTCGGTTTAGGCATTATTCCCTTACTAATTCGCGCTTAACCCATTACCAGTGCTTCTCGCTATATAGCAAACCTAAATGAGTTATGTAATGGCTGCCCCTCATCCCCCAGCCCCCTTCGGCTACGCTCAGGGCAAGCCTTCTCCCGCAGGCGCTGCCCTGAGCGAAGTCGAAGGGAGAAGGGGAGCAGAAGTCCCTCTCCCTTGGGAGAGGGATATAGGGAGAGGGCATTTCCAGTTGCACAACTCATTTAGACTAGCTATACAGGAGTTTGAATCATGCGATTGGGTTGCTGCTGTTCTCGGATAATATCAAGTCCGGTTTCCGCAAGCGGACATGAAAATTGGTTAAGAAGCGGGCAAGATGCCCGCACTCCTCGAATTCTTTGATATGACTGGAGTGGGAGCATCTTGCTCCCTGGATTTTTAATTAGGGTACTTAAGCGGACTTGATATAATTTTCTGTAAGCGTTCCACCGTGGATGGAGAAAAGAATTGTTCTCCAGTTTCTTCATCCACACGAGCAGGCACATTTTCCACTAAGATCAATTTACCCTCGATCTCTAGTCCATAAGTGACTGTTTTTTCTACGAGTTTGAGTTGGCGATCGTCCATTATTGTTCCCTCCTTATAAACTCTCTATCTGTCATTAATCCCTATTTTCCGATTCCCTATTTTCTCAAATCCTATGACTTACATTCTCACGGCTCAAAACAGCAAAAATCCTCAAGATCTAGGAGGTAAAGGTGCTGCCCTAGCCCAATTGCAAGCTCTCAATTTGCCCATCCCTGAGTGGTTTGTGGTGTCACCCAGTGCGTTTTATCAGAGCGTAACCGAGGGAGAGAGGTTAACAACAGACACTATTTCCCAGGTTATTGCAGTATTGCACTTAAATCATAAAGTAAAAGCAGAATTAACACAAGCCCTAAAACGCCTCTCTCCAAATGGGGAACCGGTAGCCGTGCGCTCGTCTGCGGTAGATGAAGATGGGGCGGACTATTCCTTTGCGGGACAATTGGAGAGCTTCCTGTTTGTGCCGGTGGAGGAGGTAGCCGATCGCGTAGTAGAAGTTTGGCGCTCTGGATTCGGCGATCGCCTCTTAGCCTACCGTCAGCAACACGATCTCGGCAACCCCAAACCCCCAGCCGTCCTCATTCAGCGCATGGTCAATGCCCAAGTTGCCGGAGTCGCCTTTGGAGCCGATCCTGTCACCGGTCAACGGGGGGTTACGGTGATTAGCGCCGTATCCGGAGTTGGGGATGCTTTGGTTTCCGGGGAAGTGGATGGGCAAACTTACCGCATTGATCGCCAAGGAAGGGTAATTTCTGCCCCCGAAGAGAACCCCTTATTAAACCTAGAAATTTTAGAGCAAATTACCCATCTGGTTCGTCAAGTGGGAGCGCATTTTAGTCGCCCCCAGGATATAGAATGGGCAATAGAAAATAACCAACTTTATTTACTGCAAGCCAGACCAATCACCGGATTAGCCAAACTCCCCGATCCCGATGGTCAACTCAATCTTTGGGATAATAGCAACATTTCCGAAAGCTATAGCGGAGTCACCACCCCTTTAACCTTTTCTTTTGCTCGTCGTGCCTATGAGGAAGTTTACAGGCAATTTTGCCTGTTAATGGCAGTAGATAAAACAGTGGTAGAAAATAATGACTCAACCTTTAATCGTATGATTGGCTTGATTCAAGGGCGCGTTTACTATAATCTCCTTAGTTGGTACAAGGTTTTGTCTCTGTTGCCTGGCTTCCAAGTCAATCGCCGATTTATGGAACAGATGATGGGAGTCAAAGAGCCGATCTCTGATGAAATTTTAGAGTCTATTGGCATTCAACCGAGTCAAAATCCGACGCTCTCGGTGAAAATTCTGGATAGCTTGCGCTTGTTGCAGACAGTTGTGGGTTTAGGCGTTAACTTTCTTGTCTTACCCGCTAAGATTAAGGATTTTTATGGGCGATTAACGCAAGTTTTTGGTCAGAAGTTCAAGGGATTAGAATTACAGGAGTTACGCGCCGATGAATTGGTGGCCCATTACCGGGATTTGGAGCGGCAGTTACTCCGCAGTTGGGACGCGCCCCTGGTGAATGATTTCTTTGCTATGATTTTCTATGGTCTTTTGCAAAAGTTGTGCCAATCTTGGGGTAAGGAAACCTCTGGAAGTTTGCAAAATGATTTGATTAGCGGTGAAGGGGGGATGATTAGCGCGGAACCGGCGATGCGAGTGAAAGAATTAGCCCGGTTAGTTGCCAAAGATGAGGAATTAATTCAAGTTTTCTGTGAGGGGGAATTAGGGCTGATTTTGTCTGAGTTAGAAAAGTGCCCAGAGGTGAGGCAAAAATATGAAGCGTATTTAGACAAATTTGGCGATCGCTGTTTGGGAGAGCTGAAACTCGAAAGTCCCACCCTATTCGATAATCCTCTATTGCTGCTGCGATCGGTGGGTCAACTGGCGAAATCCGGTCAAACCCTAGATTCCACCTCGGTTTCGGGGTACTTACGCCAAGCAGCAGAGGCGAAAGTTCGGGAAAAATTGGGCAATTTTGGCTTAAAACGCTGGCTGTTTGATTGGGTGCTGTATAATGCCAGGGAGCGAGTGCGCGATCGCGAAAATCTGCGCTTTGAACGAACCCGCTTATTTGGCCATGTGCGCCGCATTTTTGTGGAACTGGGTAAGCGGTTTGTGGCGCTCGATCTGCTCGATGATTATCGCGATATCTTTTATCTGGAAGTGACCGAAATTTTAGGCTTTGTAGAAGGAACGAATACTTGCACCAATTTGAAAGGTTTGGTACAATTAAGAAAGGCCGAATTTGCGGAATATGAGCAAAAAGGGGAGATTGGCGATCGCTTTGAAACCCGTGGCATCGTCTACCAAGGCAACTCCTTCCAGGAAAACCAGGCTTCTCTAGTGGACTCAGATAACCCAAACACCTTACAAGGCTTGGGCTGTTGTCCCGGCATCGTCGAAGCTCAGGTGCGGGTGATTACCAATCCAGAAAACGCCATCCTCGAACCCGGCAGCATTCTCGTAGCCGAACGCACCGATCCCGGTTGGATCATGCTCTTCCCGGCTGCATCTGGCGTATTAGTTGAACGGGGAAGTTTGCTCTCCCATTCGGCCATTGTTGCCAGAGAAATGGGTATTCCCGCCATCGTTTCCATTCCCGGAGTTACCCGTTCCTTAAAAGATGGAGATTGGGTAAAAATGGATGGCAGTACGGGAAGAGTTGAGCGAACAACGATCGCTTAACCAAAACTGCCTTAAGCAAGAGTCGTTTTTCCCTGGAGATAATCCTCAATTTGCTGGCGATGATCGTGGGACAGGTTACCGTGGGGTAAATCCGCCCACTCGTAAGGTTGAGCCGCTTGAATTTCCAGGGTATCTTGGATAGCGATCGCTCCTTCCACTTGAGCTTCCACCACAATACAAACCGAATGCACCCTCGGATCGCGATCGGGCGCAGAATACACCCCCACTAACCGCCCAATCTTCACCACCGTTAACCCCGTTTCTTCCGCCACTTCCCGCACCACCGTTTGGTTAATCGTTTCTCCCCAATCCACCAATCCTCCCGGTAATCCCCAGGAGCCATCATCCTTACGCTGAACTAAAACCACACGCCCATCGGCAAGAATGGGGATAATGCTCGTTCCCACCAACGGATGGCGGAAAATGAGTCCAAGAACAGTTTGAAAAATTTGCCACAGACGGCCCATAATATGAAATCCTTATAGGTAATAGGTAATGGGTAATAGGTAAAGCCAAAAGCGCTCTACCCAGTAATATCAAAGGATTGGACGGAGTGTGGGCATCTTGCCCGCTTCTCTTTTCCCATTATCATGTCCGCTTGCGGAAACCGGACATGATACAGCAGTTTTCGCTGTTATGTGGGACATCTTGATCCCCCTAAATCCCCCTTAAAAAGGGGGACTTTCCTATTCCCCCCTTTTTAAGGGGGGCAAGGGGGGATCTTTTCCTGCTGTCCACCGATACAGCGCGAAACGCTATATTACTCATTACTTCACAGCGCAAAGGCTGTATCATTATTTTCCACCTTCCTGCCGTGAAAGGTGGATAGGAATTTTAAGCACCAATTCAGTCCCTATCCCTGGTGTTGAATTACAAATCAGATCCCCTTGATGGGTTTCAGTCATAATTTGATGACTGATTGCCAGCCCCATTCCTGTCCCTCCTCCAACCGTTTTAGTTGTAAAAAAAGGATTGAAAATTTGGGGTTGAATCGATTCAGGAATTCCTTCCCCATTGTCAGCAATACTCACTTGTACTTCCTGTGCTTCCTCAGAGTAAGAGGTGGTCATTTCAATCTGTAAGGGCCGATCTCGATCCGGTCTCGCTTCCAGAGCATCAATAGCATTAACGAGAATATTCATAAACACTTGATTAAGCCTTCCAGGATAGCACTCGACCAGAGGCAAGTCGGCATAATTTTTGCTCACTTGAATTTCTGGACGATTCGGTTGCTCTCTGAGCCGATGCTGTAAAATCATCAAGGTACTATCAAGTCCTTGATGAATATTGACTTCTTTATACTCAGCTTCATCCATACGAGAAAAATTTCTCAGGGATAAAACAATTTCACGAATTCGCTGCGATCCCAGTTTCATCGACTCAATAATCTTCGGTAAATCTTCTTGCAAAAAATCGACCTCATGAGTTTCCACATAGTCTTGAATTTCAGTTACAGGATGGGGATAATGTTGATGATAAAGTTCAACAAATTTAACTAAAGTAGCGCTATACTCTTCCAGATGTTGCAGGTTACCATAAATAAAACTGACTGGATTGTTGATTTCATGAGCCACTCCAGCCACCAGTTGTCCTAAGCTTGACATTTTTTCAGCTTGGATCAAGCGAAATTGTTGTTTTTGTACCGTAGATAAAGCTTGCTCAAGGTCTGTATTTTTGTCATGTAACGCTTTCAGGAGTTCATTGACTTTTAAAATCAACTGATTGAGGGAATTGGCCAAGATTTCAATTTCATCATCACTGGTCACAGAACACTGGAGATCGAAATTAGAGTCTTCAATGATTTTCTCGGAAAATTCTGTGACTTTTTGTACGGGACGCGAAATAACTTTACTGGTGTAAAAGGCAAAAAACGATCCTAGGGAGACCGATAAAATCAAACTAACGAAAATAATTTGATTTCTTAAATCCCTTGCTTCAAGTAGCTTAAGTTCAAGTTCTCTTTCTTTTAATTCCAGTTCTCGATCGAAGTTTTGAAGAGCATTGGGGAATTCAATAAATTTGGCAAATTCTGGACTTTTTGCTAAGTTAACTACTAAATCTTGAGCTTGTAGATCGGTTGAGCGAACAGAAGGGAGTAAAGGAATTACTTGTTGAGAAAACTGATTAATTTCTTCTTCAAATTTTTCTACGTCTTGTTCATAGATTAAGAGTAAGTCACTAATTTCTGGTTTCACCCAATAACTCGCCGAGTCTGCTTGACGATAATTAACCAAAATCTCCTTGACTTTTTGGACTCGTTCCCTGAATTGATCGATGGCAACTTGAAATTCTTCTGGAGAATTCAGATAAGGAGCTAACTGTTGGGTGGGTCGATTATATAAAATATTAATTTGTAGCTGATTAATTAATTTTTGGGTCTCAGCTATGGCTTGATGTTGGTAAAAAGCCTTACTTTGAAAGTAGTTTCCTATACTCAGTCCACTAACGATTCCTGTCATAGAAAGCCCTAATGTAATGAGATATCCGCGAATGATTTTAGTCCTGATAGTCATAACAATTCCCCATTCCCTATCTTGACTCATTACTAAAAGCTTGCTGATTCGCGCTCCAAAGCGTTATAATAGTTCTTCTGTGCCATAAGTGATTTTCAATGAGGTGAACATGGCGAAACGCCGTAATCCTAAAAAAGAAAAGGCCCAAAGAAACCTAGCATACGCTCGTAAGTTTCGCAAACGGACGCATCGAGGTTATACCAGTAGACGTTCTCCGATGGATAGCCTCCAAAATGAGAAGGAGGAGAAAGAAAAAGAGCAGAATGAGGCTGATGCAAATTCAAATTCTGAAGGGGGCTAATTGTCTAGAATTCTCTAGTGAATTAGCCCAAGTTTAACTCAAAGCGAGCTGCCTGCAAGGATCTGGGGGACATTCCTAACTGATGTTATGTATCAGTGCTTAAACGAGACCGAGCCATATCTAGGGCTTGTTTAACCTGGTCAAATCCTGTACCTCCATAGCTATTGCGGGCAGCGACGACTTGACGGGGGGCGATCGCCTCATAAATATCCTCTTCAAAGGCTTCGTGCAAGGCTTTCCACTCTTCTAAGCTCAGATCTTTGAGCAGTTTTCCCGCCGCTAAACTGGTTTTCACCACTTTCCCCACTAGATTATAGGCTTCTCGGAAGGGAACTCCCTTGGCCGCCAGATAATCCGCCACATCAGTGGCATTAGAGAAGTCAGACTCGACTGCTTCTTGCAGACGGGAAGGACGGAATTCTAAGCCTTCTGCCATTAAAACCGTCATCGCTTCGAGGCACGCTTGCACGGTTTTGACGGTATCAAAGAGGGCTTCTTTGTCGTCCTGCAAGTCCTTGTTGTAGGCGAGGGGCAACCCTTTCATGAGTACCAGCAAGCCTTGCAAATGGCCAAAAACGCGCCCAGTTTTACCCCGCACCAGTTCGGGAACATCGGGGTTTTTCTTTTGCGGCATAATGCTCGAACCGGTGGCACAGCTATCTTTGAGGGTGACAAAGCGGAATTCTTCGGAAGACCACAGGATCACTTCTTCGGCTAACCGGGATAGATGCACCATAATCAGACTGGCGCTACAGGCAAATTCGATGGCAAAATCGCGATCGCTCACTCCATCTAAACTATTGTTGTAGACGCGATCGAATCCCAATAATTTGGCGCTATAGTGGCGATCGATCGCAAACGTGGTTCCTGCCAAGGCTCCCGAACCCAGGGGAGAAATATTCACCCGTTTCGCCACATCCCCTAACCGCTCCCAGTCCCGTTGAGCCATTTCCACATAAGCTAACAAATGGTGAGCTAAACTCAGGGGTTGGGCCCGTTGCAGATGGGTATAACCGGGGATCAGGGTTTCAATATTCTGCTCGGCCAACTCAATTAAAACCTGCTGAAATTCCCGCAATTGGGTTTGAATTTTACCTATCTGATCCCGTAAATAGAGCCGGGTATCCGTCCCCACTTGGTCATTGCGGCTGCGAGCTGTATGTAGTTTTTTACCTACATTTCCAGTTATTTCCGTGAGTCGCCGTTCTACCGCAAAATGGACATCTTCCGCATCAACCGTGGGTTGAAACTCTCCCCGTTGATACTCCTGTAAAATCTGTTGCAATCCTTGCACCAGTTGTTCACCCTCCGAAGCAGAAATAATCCCCGTGTGGGCCAACATTTGGGCGTGGGCGATGGAACCAGCGATATCATACTCAATCAGCTCAATATCAAATCCGATACTGGCATTAAAACGGGCGATCGCCGGATGTAAAGCACTCTCAAAGCGATCGCTCCAAGTTTTCTTCTCAGTCATAGTCGTGTTTCCTCATGAACGAACACTAACCACCATAGGTGGTAATTTTGCGAATAATATAGCCCAAAATAATTCCTAAGATAAATGCCCAAACTTGGCCACTTTCCACGAAATTCGTAAAAGCCGTTTTCACATTGGACATCAGATCAGCATCAGTTTGTTGAGCTAAAACCACGCTGAAGAAGCCACCCATTCCATACAGGCTAAACTTAGAAAGTAAAGTCATAACTCACCGTTTTGATTAAGAGTTCATTAATTTACATTAGGGTCAACTTGCATCACCACCAGGGTCATATCATCTCGATGATCGTTCCCCGGCCCCATAAAATCATTCACCCGATCGAACAGGTAATCTAAAATCCTTTGGGGGTTTGGGTAATGTTGGCACGCGAATTGAAAGGCTTCAATCAAGTTATCTTCATCAAAGCGATCGCCCTGGCGATTGGATGCATCTGTAAACCCATCTGTATAGTAAATAATAATGTCCCCTGGATACAGTTGAGAGTGTCCATCTTCATATTCTGAATCGAGATCCAAACCAATCAGCATTCCCATCGTATCCAACCGTTGGATCGATTGATTCGAGGCTTGCCAAAGGAAAGGCGGATTATGGGCCGCATTGCTATAGGATAACCTCTGGGTGGAGGGGTCATACTCCGAATAAAAAAGCGTCACAAAGCGGTTCGCCTGTTCTAAATCCTGGTACATAGCATGATTGAGATGTTTCAGGATGCGCGAGGGAGAATGGCCATTCAGCACTTCCGCCCGCAGCATTCCCCGTAACATCGTCATAATCAAACCAGCCGGAACCCCTTTTCCCATCACATCCCCCACGGTAATACACCAACGCCCAGAAGACGCTTGCCCCTGAGCCTCAACACCCGAATGTTTTAACCATTCTGGAGGATGAATCGAAATAAAATCATAGTAATCCCCTCCCACTCGGTTAGCCGTTTGACAGCGAGCTGCCAGTTTCAGCCCTTCAATTTGGGGATAAGTATTGGGTAACAGTTGATTTTGAATTTCCGCCCCAATTTCTAACTCCCGATCCAACCGTTCCTTTTTGCGTAGCTCAACGGAGAGTTCATCATTTTCAATCGCCACCGCCGTTTGATCGGCAATTAACCGTAGGAGTTTCTCGCGGGTTTCCGTCCAGGTATACTCTGGGTTGCGGCTGAATACATACAATCTTGCCCGTTCTGTTTTCCGCACAATCACGGCTGTACCAAATAATTGGGTATGGCAACCAAGATAATGGTTCACTTCGCGATCGAGTAACACCGTCATCTCTTCTAGACTCGGAGTTCCAGCATTGGTAAGATTCAGTTGACGGTTAACCGTTTCTAAGGCTTGGCGAATATCTTGACATTGATGGGAGTCATGGCAGTGCATTTGTTCGAGTTTCAGTTTGCCATTGGCTTGAAATAAAACCAAAGCCCCCCCATCTGCATCCGTAACCCGTCCTGCCATTAAGGGAATTAATTCTAGAAATTGATTGAGGTTGTTAAAACTCCGCAGGGCAAACCCCAAGGACATTAAGAGATCTTGAATTTTATGTTGCTCTCGCCGCAGGCGGGCCACTAATTCCTTGAGGGCGTGGACTGGACTTTGATCCTCGCTCACAGCTTGTGGGCTGTTGCTGGGCAATTGGGGAGTTGAATTACCGGGGGGTTGGGGGGAGGGTTGGGGAATTGGCACAGCGCTCATTATGCTCAGGTAGCAAGGGGTTAGACAAAGGAGAAATAAAGAGAAATACAGTTTATATCAAGAGTTAGGTTAGGATCTGCGGATACTTAGGATACTCTAATCGGGTCAATTCTGGCTGATCCTCGTTCATCTTAATCTAGAATGCCGATTCCGATCGCCTGGGGAAGTGGGAGCCTCTTGATTGAGTTCATAGTAGTAGACAGAAAAGTGGGGAATTTGTCAAGCCCTTGAATAACCATTTTGGGCCATAGGCAGCAGCTCCCCCATTTCCCCATCCCCCCATCAAGAGGTAGAATGATATTCACGATATAGTGATGTGGAGCAAATGACTGATGTATTCTGAAGAGACAGACGCAACAGAAATTACATTTTTCTACGATACAGGAGAGTCAGAGGCTTTTAGTTTACCCGTTGCTCCAGAGGAGTTTCAAAAACAGATTAATTTACTGTTAGAGCGCCCCTGGTTAACCTTTCATTTGTTCGATCGCACCATTTGGATTTGTATGGCCAGGGTGGTCAAAGTAGAGGTCAAACCTGAGTTACCGGGCATTGTGGGAGTCGGTGTATTTAAGGATGCCGAGGAAATGACCACGATTCAACGGGGGTCTAGGGGCCGATTACCGGGTTATTAATTCGGGTGTGATTTGACTGGAATTGACCCAAAAATCAAGCTTGCGCTGAGTTCAATGAAGAAGGAGTCTATCCCGTGACGGTGAATCAGAACCGAGACATCTTAAAACGCAGCCCATCTATCCTGCAAAACGGGCAAACCACTCTAGAGACGGCCCTAGATTTATTTGATGCTTTAGAACCGGTAACCTTAGAGTTTATGTTGGGTCGTTGGCGAGGTTCGGGATTGCACACCGATCACCCCATGGATGGCTTATTAGAAGCCTCTAATTGGTACGGAAAAGAATTTATTAATGCCGAAACAGTACATCCTTTGCTGTTTTTAGATGGTCAGGGACAACTGATTAAAGTGGCTCCCTATGCTAGGGCAATGGAGTGGGTGGGCAAAATTCCCAAGACCAATCTGGGGATGATCCGGCCTTTATTTAACTTGACGAGTGCTTTGCTAAAAACGGAAAAAAGTCAGGCACGATTACGGATGATGGAATACCGCAATAAGGTGAGCGCTACCATGATCTATGATTATTTGCCGATTAATGATTCGTTTAGAAAAATTGACGATCGCACAGTTTTAGGGGTGATGGATTTTAAGAGTTTGCCCCAACCCTTCTTTTTTGTTCTCCAGCGATCGATGCTGAAGTAATCTCCTTTCTAAACCGAAGTGATTGATCCCCATCAGGAATGAAAAACTATGTCTATTGAGATTCAATTGGGTGCGAAAGCCATTCAAACCTTAGATCTGTCCCCTGCTCAGGAAGCGATCGCCCCCCTATTGACTGAAGGAAGCCTATCTTCTTATGAGCAGCACTTGAAATTTACCATTGACTATCCCCGCGAAGATACCGATCCCAGGGAACTCTCGGAAATTCCTGAAATTCGCCTATGGTTTATCCGTTTAGATACGGTTTATCCTTGGTTACCCTTCCTATTGGACTGGAAAGCAGGAGAACTCGCTCGTTATACTGCCATGCTCATTCCCCATCAATTCCATCGCACCGATGGCATTCAATTTAATCCTGAAGCCTTAGAAATTTATGTGATGAATAAAACCTTTGTTCTCATGAATTGGATGCAAGAGCAAGGAATAGAGTCGCGATCGCGGCTCAAAGCCATGACCCAAATGTTAGGTTACGAGTTAGATGACGGGTTCTTCGATCTGATTATGAACCGTTAAAATATAATATTCTTGGCTCATGACTGATTAAAACTGTCCCATATAGCCTTGATAAATTCCGCCCCAGTTCTCTGGATTTTGGGGATTAAAACCCAACCGACACCAGCGATCGCTCCAATCATCCCAATTCAAGCGGCGATCGCCCTGGGAATAGCTCGATACAATCTGCTCTCTAATCTGTTTATGTTGGCGATCGTCAGGATTCTGGGGAGATTCGCACAGCCAATCTGCTAGGGCCTTAAACTCAGCGAACAATCGTTGTTGTTCAGGATTAAAACGTGGCTCCCACAACGCTTGAGACGTTTGTGGCCCCACAATACCATCCACCTTAAGCTGCTTAAATTCTTGAAAGCGGATGACAGACTTACGAGTGTCGGGGCCAAAAACGCCATCAACCTTGAGAGTTCCCCCCGGTTGGGGAGGAACCCCCCAATTATTGAGTTGAATCTGAAGCTTACGGACGCGATCGCCTTGACTCCCCACTTTCAAAACAGAAGAGAGTTCCGGAGTATAACACCCCAAACCCTGATCTAATACCGCTTGGGTCTGGGGGCCAACAATCCCATCGATCGCAATCCCTTGCGCCGCTTGTAAGGCTTTAACCGATGCCGTTGTAATCGGGCCATAATAGCCCGTGCTGCGGGTACTCCAGGGAAAACAACCCACAGCTTTCAGCCGATCTTGGAGTTCCACAACCGCAGGGCCATAAGCTCCTAACTGCCAAACAGAATTGCCTAGGGTAGGAGACATTTCACTCAGGAAGGAAACCACTAAGGCGATCGCCAACAGTCGCTGAAGATTAGCGATTTGCTCCCCATTGAAATCATCCCAAACCAGAGCGTAATGGAGGTAGGCTAAACCATCCATAGACACTATACCTAAAAAACATTATCCTCTAGTTTCTACTATCGATGCCTTGAAGAGCAAAGATTGCTGATTTCTTACTCCCCACTACAAATTCACCCTAGTGGAGGAAGTCACGGTATCAATTCATCCTTAACCTGAAAAGGAAAGATATGAATACTCGATAACCCATGGATACCAAAACCCTGATTCAGGGATACCCAATCAGCCGATATACTTTGTCTATTGGGGCGATCGCCTTACTGTATCTAACCGTAGCCTATCTAACAACAGTCATCATTGACTTCCATACCATTCCTCCGATTTGTCCAGTGGTCGGCATCGCCCTGGGCCTCTTATCGGCTTATGGCATCCGGTTTTGGCCCGGAGTTGCCCTAGGGAGTTGGGCTTGTGCCCTGGTTTTAGGCGCGTCCTCCGCAGGAGCGATCGCCGCAGCAGTTAGCCATACCACGGGGGCGGCGATCGGTGTTTATGTATTGCGCTTGTGGGGATGGCAACCCAAACTGATGAAACTTAAGCAAGTTTTGGAGCCGATCTTTTGGGGTGCGATCCTCAGTACAGGGATCGCCGCCTTCCTGGATACGGTTTTGGGTCTATGGCTACATACTATCCATTCTCAAAGGGGATTCGAGCATCTGTGGAGAATGTGGTTGGGTGAGGGTATGGGGGTTCTGCTGATTACCCCGATTCTGGTCTATGGAATTACCCGTTGGTCTGTGGGGAAAGGGGTTGCACTTGAGGCTCCTAAGTTCTTTAGCCATAAGATGGAAACCGCGATCGTTGTGGTCTTTGGGTTAGCCCTCAGTTACCTGGTTTTTGGCTTACCCCATCTGGAATGGATAGACGATCGCTGGACGCAAACTCTGATGAATTTGCCTTTAGAATATCTTTGTTTTCCCTTAGTGGTGTGGGCAGCCTGTCGCTATGGGGCAATGGGGGTGTTTTTGACCAGTTTATCGATCGCGATCTTAGCTTTGATGGGTTTGAGTCACGGGGAGGGGCTATTCATGGCAAAGTCCCAGACCCAAGACGGCGCTATTTTTGGGCTTGAGGTCTTCATGGTCTCCATTGAGATCGCGGCCCTGATCTTAGTTGGGAGTTTAACGGAACTGCAATTAACGAACCAGGTGTTGCACCACCATGAAGATCGGATATCTGAAGAGATGACCCGCAAAGAAACGGCGATCGCCCAATTAGAAGCTACAGTCGAGCAACAGAAACAGCAATTACAAGATTATCAGGACGCTTTAGAGCGCTCCAATCAACTGAAAAATTGTTTGTTCCAAGCCATTGCCCATGATTTACGCACCACCCTGATGGGGATGGTGATGTTCCATCAGAATTTACTCAAAAAACCGGGAGAAACCCTATCGGTGAGGCGATCGCTATTGGAAAAACTGACGGAGGGCGGCGATCGCCAACTGCAAAAACTCAATACTCTACTCGAAGTGGCAACCCTCGACGGTAACCGGATGGCGATCGCATCCCAACCCGTTAATCTCGCCCTGGTCTTAGAAGGGGTACTAGAGGACTTCCAAGCCTATTTTGCAGCCAATCAGGTTCGCCTCAACTATCATCGAGAACCCTTACCCCCCGTTGATGCCGATCCCCAATCTATCAAGCGTGTATTTGAGCATCTGCTCTCCAATGCAGTCAAACATAACCCCCCTGGAGTCGAGATCCAGATTCAGTTCCACATTGACCTGAGTCAGGGTGTTTCCTGTTGGGTGATCGATAATGGGGTCGGTATTGCCCCAGACCAGCTTCCTTCTCTCTTTTCCTTAGATCCCCAAGCCTCTAAGGGGCAAAACCGTAGTGCGTTAACCGGAATTTCCCTCGGTCTGTATCAATGCGATCGGATTTTAGCGGCCCATGGTGGTAAATTGACCGTTGAGAGTTGTCCGACTCAGGGATCGCGGTTTGGGTTTAACCTTCCAAGGCTGCGATTAAATTCTGTAAATTTAAGCTAATTTTAAACCCAACCTTAGCTCAATCCGATTAGGATTGAAGTGGGGGGGTAAAATCAGTCCCGTTTTAGCACAACCGGCGGTAATAGTTTTTTTAGCTTGTAGAATAAAAACCCTAAGTTGGTGTATTTCAATCTCCGATCCCCTATTGATCCCCATTTAAAATTCGTCGTTTATGATAGCTTTTTAAGATAATGGAGCATTTAATCGCGTCAGGAAAACTAGATTCTTTGTCTGCGATCGCGCAGTATATTTTGGCTGTAGCTCAAGAAGCTGGGTTAGATCGTAAATCTTCTTATAAATTAAGATTAGCCGTGGATGAAATTGCCACCAATATTATTATTCATGGCTATACAGAAGCGGGGATTAAGGGAGATTTAGATATTCGAGCAGATATCACCGATCAAGAGCTAACGGTTTCTATGGAAGATACAGGAGCCGTTTACGATCCCACAGAAGAAGAAAAACCGCCCCATTTAAGCGTGTCAATCGAACAACGGCCCTGTGGTGGATTAGGGGTTTACTTAGCTCTTCAAAGCGTGGATCGCTTTATTCATGAGCGCATTGGCTCGATTAATCGTAATGTGTTTATTGTCAAACGGCAAGAAAATTCTCTCAATTTGCTTTAGAGCCAGAGTGTCAGGGTAGTGCCGTGACACAGCTAAAATAGTGCATTAGCGTAGGGTGGGTTAGGCGGCTAAAACCTAGACTCTGACAGCAATCTATCAATCCGCCGTAACCCACCATTTTAGGGTTGTCACGGCAGTAGGGTGGGCAGGATATACTTGTAGACCTTGAATCCTGTAGCCTATCTTCCTGCCCACCTTACGATTTGCCCACTTCAGTTCACACTGAATCTATGTCCCTTTCCGGTTTGAGCAGTACCTGAGCGATAACGATCCCCATAATCGCTAAAAACGCCATAAAGTAAAACACATAATTATAGGTTCCGAATAAATCGCGAATGCGCCCCGTCACCAAGGTTCCAATCAAAGCCCCCACCCCATAGGCAGTGAACACAATACCGTAGTTTTGTGCGTATTTGTCAGGATTAAAAAAGCACAATGTGATCGTTGGAGCCATAGCCAGCCAGCCCCCCAGACAGAACCAAAATAGGCAGAAAGCAATCAGATAGGTGGTGACTTGTCCAGTTTGAGCATTGGCCATTAACAGACAGGCGATTAAGATCAGCACATAGGACAACATGGCAATGTAGTGAGGCTTAAAGCGATCGCTCAACCAACCAAACAAGGGACGACTCACCCCATTAAACAGAGCAAATAAGGCCACACTTCTAGCCGCTACGGTTGGATTAATATCAATAATTTCCTGCCCCACGGGGCTAGAAATACCGATCGCACTTAAACCCACTACGGTTCCAATGGCGTAGCAAATCCACAGTCCATAAAATGAGCGACTCTTCAACAAGTTACCCGAATAGGTTGAGACTGAGCTGGATGTAGACGTTACTACATTCTGGTGGGGATGCCAGTCCCTAGGCGGCAACTTCAAAGTTAGGGCAATGGCGAGAATAATGGCGATAAAGGCAATACCGAGAATGCGTAAGGTGGGGCGAACCCCATAGGCATCAATGAATTGGTTGGCTAAGGGAGCGGTAATCAGGGGAGAGAGTCCAAACCCAACGATGGTTAACCCCAAAGCCAAGCCTTTCTTATCTGGAAACCAGCGAGAGACGACCACCATCGGCACACCATAGACAATGCCAACCCCAGTTCCAGCAATCACCCCATAGGTGAAGATCAGCATTCCAATATGGGTCGCAAAGCTGGAAAGAATATAGCCTAAGCCGACAATAATCCCCCCGATCGCCGTTGTCACACGGACACCAATACGAGTAATATAAAACCCCGTAATTGGCATAAATACAGAATAGGAGACCAAAACGAAAGTATAGGGCAATAGGCTTTGGGTGGCACTAATCCCCAGCTCATTTTCTAAAGGCGTTCTAAAAATACTCCAGGAATAGACACTTCCCAAGCAGAGTAAGATCGTCATCCCCAAAGGAATGAACACCCATCTGCCTCGATTCGCAGGCATTCCCAAAATGTCGATTGTTGGCTCATAATCAGTGGTGATACTCATAAGTGTTGACTTCTCCAAGATTGAGGATTTAGCTTTTTTCCTCATGACATCGCAAAGTGCTGTAAGCCCCAAAGGGGCTTATCGCTTGCATCCTTGAGCGATCGCCAATTTTATCGGGGGCAGTGTTAAATCTAGTGTCTGTCTCGATACATTTCTCTAATTTTGCCGGCACTTCAACCCATTCCTATTCTCAGCCGAGCGCCTCATCAGAGCGATCGCACATTAGAGATTCGATTGCCCCCATTTTCAGGTACAATAAAAGTCTGATCTAGCCCACCTCAAGGGTAGGAGATGGCTGAGATAGTCTTGATTGCTCTCCTCCACACTCTCTAACTTGATGCCCCACACATGGGATCTCAGGTACTAGGGCAAAAAGCTATTCACCCCTTGAGGTGAGGATACCGAATCCATCGTATGAAATCTTTTTCTAGCCATAGTTTACGCTTTCAGCTGACGGTCTTGGTTTTATTGGTGGTGATTCCGGGTTTATGGGGAGTATCCTGGTTAACCCGTTCTATGGCAACAGCATGGATGCGTCAGAGTGCTGAATACAATAAGGAGATTCGCGCCCAGGAGCTGGCCCACGAACTGATGACCTATAGTAGTCAAATGCGGGAAGTTCTCAGTAATATTGCACAAGTTCCAGATTTAGTGAGTATGAATCCAGAGCGTCAGCAACCCATTTTAAGGTTTTTGGTGGACACCTATGGGTTAACTTGGGCGCAAACCTTCGATCGCCAAGGACAAGAAGTGGCGAGTACGGGAGAAAAGAGCAGCAAGAGCGTCGCTCAACATGCCTGGTTTGAAAAGGCGATCGCCGCAGAAACCTCCATAGAAGCCTCCATTTCTGAGGTCTATCAGCAGCCAGTGTTATGTTCAGCTGTACCGATCTGGGCAGAAACCGAGGTCATTGGAGTGCTGCGAAGCTGTATGAACCTAGTCACCCTCAGTCGCCAACTGCGATCGCTCCGATGGGGCGAAACCGGCTATGCTATGCTCTTAGACCATCAGGGTTATATTCTCGTCCATCCGGATATTTCCCTGCTCTCCCAACCCCAATTCATGTCTTGGGGCGATCGCCCAGAAATTCAACCCGCCCTCACCTCCCCCGGACAGCATTTTGAACAACAAGACCAGAATGGAAACCATTGGTTAGGCTACTCCCTCCCCCTGGGGAATGGACTCATTCTCCTACTACAAGAACAAGCAGCCGAACTGCGCCAACCCGAACAGCAATTTTGGCAACTTTCCGTCTATTTAACCCTAGGAACCGTCTTAGTCATTGGCATAGCCGTCTGGTTAATTGCAACCAGTTTTATTCGTCCCATTACTGATTTAATTGTCCTTGCTACAACCCTTTCCACAGGAGAATTAAAACCAAGAATCCAGGTCAATCGAGAAGATGAAATCGGGATCTTAGTCGATAGCTTTAATCGTATGGCCGATCAGCTTCAAAAAAGCTTTCGTCAACTCGCCCAAGCCAACCAAACCCTAGAAGATAAAGTCACTCAACGGACAAGAGAATTAGAAGCCGCCAATAAAGCCCTCTATGCCGCCAACACCGCCTTAACCTTTGAATTAGAAAAAGGTCGGCAAATTCAACGCAATTTTTTACCCAAGCGGGATGAAGCCAAACCCTTAGTGATTCTCAATCCTCCAAACTGGGAAGTTTTAGCCTGGTTTAAACCCGCCCGTCAAGTCGCTGGTGATTTTTACGATGCCTTTGAATTGGGAGACGGCTACATCGGCTTAGTGATTGCCGATATTTGTGATAAAGGGGTCGGAGCCGCCCTATTTATGCCCTTGATTCAAAGTTTAATGCGGATTTTTTCCGGTCAAACCAGCTTAGATGGCTTAGTGTTAACAGGAAAATTTAGCGTCACCGATCTACTTCATTTAACAGAAGACGATAACCCTTATGCCTCCCATCAACTCAATGCCCTGAAAGCAGTCGAATTAACCAACTACTATTTAGCCAAAAATCATGGCAACTTGGGCATGTTTGCTACCTTATTTTTTGGTATCCTCGATCAGAAAACTGGTAACCTAGTTTATATCAATGGAGGCCACTTACCCCTATTTGTGCTTGAGTCTAGAGGTGGAGTAAAAGACTCCCTACCCCCGACTGGGCCAGCCGTTGGCATTAACGTAGATGCAGACTACAAAACCGGACAGATTACCTTAGAACCCGGAGATCTCTTATTGGGATACACTGACGGCATCACCGATGCGCGATCGCCTCAAGGTGAGTCCTTTTCCTTAGAAAGCTTACTCTCCATATTGGAACAACCCGCAACATCTGCTACTGTCTTGCTAGAGCGGATTATCAATCAGATCAACTCCCATCGGGGTCAAACCGATCAATTTGACGATATGACCCTACTGGTGGTTAGGCGATCCTTTCTATCCGTACCTCCAGAACATGAGGTCAACTCAGATCCTTCTGCCTTTAAGTCTTAAACTGCCCCAAAAACATGGAAATTAACATTCAAACCGAAGATTCAGTCACCCTGATAGAAATTACAGGAAGCATCGATGGACAAACGGCCCCCACGTTACAAGAGCAAATTCTCCCGGTCATTGGATCAACCCCCAAAATTCTGCTGAATATGACCGGTGTTTCGTTTATGTCCAGTGCTGGACTCAGAACCCTCTTACTCTTACATCGCAAAACCGAAGACAAAACCATCAATGAGCAAAAAATACAAATTATATTAGTCGGATTATCGGAAGAAATTCGCGATACCATGTCCATCACTGGGTTCCTAGACTTTTTCACCATTTGTGAAACCATAGATGAAGCCCGTAGCCTTGCCTAAATCACCATCTTTTGCCGATCTTTTCTGGGGTAACCGATAACCATGGAACGCATTGATATTCATCCCACCCACACCTATGAAACCTTCAAGTTTCGCCGAGGAAAACCCTTTCCCTTTGGGGCAACCTTAGAACCTGGAGGAGTCAATTTTTCCATTTTTTCCAGTCATGCGACTTCCTGTACCCTAGTGCTGTTTAGCAAAGGCGATCCCAAACCCTTGGTAGAAATTCCCTTTCCGGAAGAATTCCGGATTGGGAATGTTTACTCCATGATGGTATTTGACTTGGACTATGAAAATATTGAATATGGCTATCGCATGGATGGCCCCCATGATAAAACCGAAGGCCATTGGTTCGATCCCAGTAAAATCCTCATGGACCCCTACGCTAAAGTCATTGGGGGTCGGGATGTTTGGGGGGAGATACCAAATTTCAAGGATCTCTATCAGCATCGGGCCCGGATTGTGATTGATGATTTTGATTGGCAAGATGACTGCCCTTTAGAATTACCTCCAGAAGATTTAGTTATTTATGAAATGCATCTTCGCAGTTTTACCCAGCATCCTTCATCGGGAGTGAAAGAGAAATATCGGGGAACATTTGCGGGAATGCGGGAGAAAATTGATTATCTGAAGGAATTAGGCGTTAATGCGGTAGAATTAATGCCGATTTTTGAGTTTGATGAGTTTGAAAATCATCGGTTTAATCCGGATACGGGAGAGAGACTGTTTAACTATTGGGGCTATAGTACAGTTGGTTTTTTTGCGCCCAAATCGGGTTATGCAGCAACTGGAAAGTTGGGAATGCAGGTGGATGAGTTAAAGGCATTGGTGAAGGAACTGCATAAAAACGGCATTGAAGTGATTTTAGATGTGGTGTTTAACCATACGGCAGAAGGCAACGAGTTGGGACAAATCATTTCGTTCCGAGGGATTGACAATAAGGTTTATTATATGTTGACCCCAGAGGGGTATTATTTTAATTTTAGTGGCTGCGGGAATACGCTCAATTGTAATCATCCGATTGTGCGGAATATTGTGTTAGATTGTCTGCGCTATTGGGCGGCAGAGTATCATATTGATGGCTTTCGGTTTGATTTGGCTTCGATTTTAGGCAGAGACCGTGATGGCACGCCACTAACCAATCCCCCCTTATTAGAAGTGTTAGCCTACGATCCGATTTTGGCCAAGTGTAAGTTAATTGCGGAAGCTTGGGATGCCGGTGGACTCTATCAGGTGGGGTCGTTTCCCTCCTTTGGTCGCTGGGCCGAGTGGAATGGTAAATATCGGGATATGTTGCGCCAGTTTGTTAAGGGAGATGCGGAAGTTTGGGATATGTCCCACCGTTTAATGGGGTCTCCGGATCTGTATGCGGAAACGAACCGCCCCCCAACGACTTCGATTAATTTTATTACGGCCCATGATGGGTTTACGTTGATTGATTTGTTCTCTTATAACGAGAAACACAATGAGGATAATGGGGAAGGCAACCAGGATGGAGCCAATGATAATTTTAGTTGGAACTGCGGTGTTGAAGGGGTAACAGATGACCCAGAAATTAATGCACTCAGACGACGACTGGTGAAAAATGCGATCGCCCTGCTCATGGTGAGTCAAGGTGTTCCCATGATCTTAATGGGAGATGAGATGGGACGCACGAAGCAGGGGAACAATAACACTTATTGTCATGATAATGAGCTAAATTGGCTCGACTGGTCGTTACTGGAGACCAATGCAGATATTTTTGAGTTTTTCCAGCACTGTATCGCCTTCCGTCATGCTCATCCGGTTCTGCGACGCAGTACCCATTTTCATCATCAAGATCTCGTCGGTAGTGGATATGCGGATATTAGTTGGCACGGAACCCAAGCCTGGAATGTGGACTGGGCTGACTATTCCCGGACTCTAGCCTTTTTGCTCTGCGGTGAACATGCCTACGATGGAGAAGGGAAGGACGACTATATTTATGTGGGGATGAATATGCATTGGGAACCCCTGACGTTTGAAATTCCCCAATTACCGGATGATAAACAGTGGCATTTGTTTGCCGATACGGGGTTAACTTCGGCTCAGAAAAGCTGGAAACCCGGAACAGAGGCGATTTTGGCCAATCAGTTTGAACAGAGATTGTGCGATCGCTCCGTATTGATCTTGGTCGGACGATAAGTCTCTCTCTATTCTCTGATGCTCTAGGGGTCAACTGCCGTTGACTCCTTAATATTGAGAAGCCCAAATATAAAGATATTCTGTAACCGAGCGCAAATGACTGTAAACTGTGATATAAAATTTCCTCTTCTAGAAGCCATCTGTTAATTTCTATCAAAAAATACTAAATTTAATTAATTTTTAAGATTGCGATTACAGAACTTTATTCCCAGTTTTTCCTGAGTCAAAGAGTCCAAAACCTTGATTGATAAAGGGTTTTAACCCATAAGGGATCAACGAAAATAGACGATCCCGAACTTTTAGCCCTGAGTAAGTCTTCTCAAAAATTGACTATAATGTATGGATTCTATTGAGTCGCTTAAGGGAAGATCTTTTCTCCAAGAAACCCGGAAGTTGACTGAACTCTTTAGTAATCAACTTTGTAAACTTTTTTTTTCAAAAACCATGAAAACTTCCTTAAATAAATCAGGAATTCAAGAATCGTCCATTCATGTACATTCCTCAGAGTTTAATATTCCTCTGATTCAACCCATTCCTTGCCCCAACTGTGGTTCGTCTGCCCAACGCAAACATTTAGTTAAGTTAGAACAAACTAAAATTGAATGCCCCTCCTGCGATTATTTGCTGCTTACTTGTAGCCGTACTGGACGGGTGAAAGAAGCCTATGCTCCAGGAATTTATTGGGGGAATGGGCGATCTAAATAGGAGATCTATCAGTCTTCGCTAATTAAAAATGTAGGGAGCAAGATGCTAATTAAAAATGTAGGGAGCAAGATGCTCCCACTCCAGTAATATCACTCAGATTGAGGGAGTGCGGGCATCTTGCCCGCTTCTATTTTCCCCTTAACCGGACTTGATATAGCGCTTTCCGCTTCGCGGACATGAACGCGCTAGGGAATAGGGAATAGGCAATAGGGAATAGGCAATAGGGAATAGGCAATAGGCAATAGGCAATAGGCAATAGGGTTGTGGTACATGGCTTTGAGCCTTTAATGCTGTACACCATAACAGCGCGAAGCGCTGTATGACTCATGACTCAGTGGCGCGAGAAGCACGCAGTTGCCCACAGGCGGCATTCGCTTCCAGACCCCGTGAGTAGCGGACACTGACGGCAATATGGTGCTTGGTCAAAATCTCCTGGAATTGCTGAATACGCTGACTGTTAGGACGCTGGTAATCGACTTCACTAATGGGATTATAGGGGATTAAATTCACATGATTTTGGAATCCTCGCAGGAGGTGGGCAAGTTCTGAGGCATGTTGGGGCAGATCGTTCACACCACCCAATAAAATATACTCAAAAGTAATGCGCCGGCCCGTGATTTTCACGTATTCCCGGCATTCCTCCATTAATTCCGGCAAGGCGTAGCGGAGAGCGCTAGGGATGAGTTGTTCTCTCAGGGGTTGATTGGAAGCATGGAGACTGACGGCAAGGGTAATTTGCAGTTTCACTTGGGCGAGTTGACGGATACGTTTGGCAATACCGACGGTAGAGACGGTGATTTGTCTTTGTCCGATGCCTACGTCTTTATTGAGACAGTGGAGGGCGTTTAAGAGGGAATCGAAGTTGAGTAGGGGTTCACCCATGCCCATAAAGACAATATGGCTGACGCGCCGCCCAAAGTCATTTTGCACGGTGAGGACTTGATCGATGATTTCATGGGGTTGGAGATGGCGTTTAAATCCGCCTTTACCTGTGGCACAAAAATCACACCCCATGGCACATCCCACTTGGGAGGAAACACAGACGGTGAGCCGTTTTGCGGTGGGAATGCCGACGGTTTCAATAATTTCTCCGTCCTGGAGTTGGAGGAGATATTTAATGGTCTTGTCAGGGGCGATCGCCCGATGATATAGGGTAGAACGACCGATGTTTGCTTGGGCCATGTCTTGTCGCCAAGCTTGGGGAAATACAGTAATTTCTTGCAGCGATCGCGCCCCTTTTTGATAAAGCCATTGGTGTAATTGCCGGCCTCGATAGGCAGGTTGGCCGTGGTTTTGTACCCAAGTGGTGAGAGACTCTAGGGATTGACCGAGTAAGGGGGAATCCATAACAGGAGATGATATAACTGGAGAATTGATGTTAGATGCTTTCGGGGAGAGAGACATTGATAGTCAGCTTTGAGATTGGGTGGAATACTTCTATTTTGCCCTTAGCCTTTGAATTTGCCTCTCCTGGCCCGATTATTTTCCAAATTGGTAATTTAGCGATTCGCTGGTATGGCTTGTTAATTGCTTCGGCGGTTTTGCTGGGGGTTACCTTGTCCCAGTATTTGGCTGAACGCCGGGGTGTCGATCCAGAGGCGATCGGGGATTTGGCGATCGCGTTGGTGGTGGGGGCGATTCCTGCGGCTCGACTCTATTATGTGTTATTCCAATGGCCCAACTATGCGGATAATCCAGGACAGATCTTTGCCATTTGGAAAGGGGGAATTGCTATTCATGGGGCGATTTTAGGCGGTCTGGTGGCGGCTTTGATCTTTGCACGACTGAACCGCATTTCTTTTTGGATGTTGACGGATCTGGTGGCTCCGTCTCTGATTTTAGGCCAGGCGATCGGGCGTTGGGGTAATTTTTTTAATTCTGAAGCCTTTGGCAAACCCACAGATCTCCCCTGGAAGTTGTTTATTCCCCTCGATCGCCGGCCGCCAGAGTATGTTGAATTTGACTATTTTCATCCCACTTTCCTCTATGAGTCTCTGTGGAATCTGGTCGTGTTTGCCCTACTGCTGGGCTTATTCTTTTGGGGATTAAACCGTAAACCCCCCCTAAAACTGGGTACGCTGTTTATGGTCTATATGATTGGCTATAGCTTAGGTCGGGTCTGGATTGAGGGACTGCGTACCGATAGTTTAATGTTCGCGGGCCTCAGAATTGCCCAATTTGTGAGTGTAGGGGCGATTTCTCTGGGGATTTTGGGTTTGGTTTGGCTGTATGTATGGGATCGTCCTTTACCTGATGTGGTCTCGACTGGCGATCGCCAGGACTAAAGCAGATCGGCCAAAAAAAAGCCCCGGAGGTTAATCTCCAAGGGCTGGATCAGGGTGCATCTACCATTTCTTTATTCCCATCCGTCCCAGGAGCGATCCGGAATAATTACAGGAAAACCATGTTTCACGCTTTTTGCTGTTACGATCTACGATCGCCTACTCTTAAATTTTTTCCATGACTGAAACCCCCCTAAAACCTGCCGTTTATATTGTGGGTGCTGGCCCTGGTGACCCGGAATTGCTCACAGTTCGCGCTCAACGGATTTTGGCGCAAGCGGATGTGATTCTGTATGCCAATTCTTTGGTTCCCAAGCAGATGTTGCAGGACACCCGTGAGGATGCCGAATTGATTCCGACGGGTCATCAAACCCTAGAGTCTATTTTGCCGATGATGATTGAGCGGGTGCGTCAAGGTCGGGTAGTGGTGCGGTTGCATTCGGGCGATCCGAGTTTGTATAGTGCGATCGGCGAGCAGATTCAAGGATTATCAGAAGCAGGAATTCCGTTTGAAATTGTACCGGGAATTAGTGCGTTTCAGTTAGCGGCTGCCCGGTTGGGGGTGGAGTTAACAGTTCCGGAGTTGGTACAGACGATTATTTTAACCCGCGTCAGTGGTCGAGCCTCTCAAATGCCTTCGGGGGAAGAGTTGGAGTCTTTAGCGGCCCATCAAGCGAGTTTGTGTTTGTATTTGGCAGCTCGTCATGTGGAACGCTCCCAGGAGCAGCTATTACGGCATTATCCGGCAGATACTCCGGTGGCGATTTGCTATCGGTTGGGATGGCCCGATGAGAAGATTGTGGTGGTTCCCTTGGAGAAGATGGCCCGCGAGACTCAGGAGCAGGAGTTAATACGGACGACATTGTATGTGATTAGTCCGGCGCTTCAGGGGATGGGAGGGCGATCGCAGCTTTATCATCCAGATCATTCCCATTTGTTTCGTCCTTGAATCAATGAACAATGAACAATGGGGATCGGTTGAGAACTGTTGGCTCTAGCGACGCTAATACAGGCCTTACAGGGTTACCATCGTCCATTTCTCTCCCATTCAATTGTCGCAAACATTTAAGGATTTGATATGAGTTCTAAGGCTGGGGTTTGGCGAGGTTGCGGAAGCGGGTAAATTCGGGGTCGAAGAGCAGTTTCACGACTCCGGTGGGGCCGTTGCGGTGCTTGGTGATGATCACTTCGGCGATCGCGCGATCGGTGGTATCGGGATTATAATACTCATCTCGGTATAACATAATCACCAAATCCGCGTCCTGTTCAATGCTATTGTGAACAACGATATTATTAGCCACAAAATTGTGATAACCAGGAACCGTTAAATCATAAACTTCTGCTTCTCCACAAGCTTCTATAGAAACTACTCGATCCCAATAAATCTCACTATTGGCTAAAGTAGACCGTTGCCCCTCATCCCCCAACCCCTTCTCCCGCAGGAGAAGGGGGGAAAGTCCCTCTCCCGTGGGAGAGGGATATAGGGAGAGGGCTAGATGTTTATCACTCATAGATGAATGTTTTAGACTCGGTAATATTCGAGGTAGAGCAATATAAGAGCCAATTTCTAACTGATCCAGCCGTTTCCATCCATCAATGGTTAAAAATGGATGATTCGACGTGGCTTGAATTTTACGTCCTAAAGCAGTTGTGAGCCTAAAAACAGGCTTAATTCCTGTTGAGAAGACTTTAGTCACTATCGCTTTTTCAATTTTCAAATTTTCTAAATTAACTGCCCAAACTGTAAAGTGAGAGCAACCAAGTAAATTCTGAATCGGAACTTCAATCCCTTCATCAGCTAAAGGGATTAGAGTATCTCCAGCTAAACAACCTGATTCCCTCAAATCTGACATCATCGGCCGCTTATTAGTGCGTGACTCTACAGAGCGACTCAACTGAGACAACGCAATAACCGGCACATTTAACTCCCGTGCCAGTCCCTTGAGTTGCCGAGTAATTTTGGAGAGTTCTTGCACCCGGTTATCGCTGCTACCTTCCATCAGTTGCAGGTAGTCGAGCAACACTAATCCCAGTTGTCCTTGTTCTGCTTGTAGCCGACGAACTTGCGATCGCATCTGAGTCACGGTAGTATTAGCCGTATCATCAATATAAATCGGCAACTCAGACAAATTCGTTTGCGCCTCAATTAAAGGCTCCCATTCCGTTTGACTAATCCGCCCCGATCGCAGACGATTACTTTCAATGGTTGCTTCACTAGAGAGCAGACGCAGCGCTAATTGCTCTTTCGACATCTCTAAACTAAAAATCGCGGCGGCTAGATGGCTCGATTGGGCAATATTATTGGCAATATTCAAGGCAAAACTGGTATTATGAACACAAATGTCATTGGCGATAAAGTTGTGAGTTGTGGGAATAGTTAAATCATAAACTTGTTTATAGCCCACTAATTCAATCGAGACGATTGTATCCCAATAGATATGACTAGTTGCTAAATGCTGGAGATGTTCAGAATCTAAGGCTTCAGCGATGACACTCAAGCGATCGCGTGTGGGACATCTGCGCCCGACGTGGAGGTTACTGGCAACAATTCCTGCCCGTTGTCCTACTGATTTCCAACTTTCTGTCCCCTTAACCTGGGTAATTTCTTCCCATACTTCTATGGGAATCAAATCTCGGTTGGTTTGATATCGTTTAGACTGTAAAGCCTTCTGTGCTTTGAAGCAAGCTTCTTCTTTACCAAAAATCCCAATGGCTTCAATAAATGTTTGTAGCGATCGCCCATCAGTAATATCCAGTTGCCATGCGGGTCTTCTTTCTGACTTATATTTAACTTGCCGTTTTTTTAGCCGAGCAATGATTCCGAAGCGCAGGAGTAGATGTTGTAGCTGTCTTATTAACGTTTCGCTAACACTGGCATAGCCTAGCTGAACTTGTCCACTCTGTAACACACTGATCCAGCCATCTGTAGCAAAAAGTCGGTTGAGAAACAAAGCAAGCTGCGATCGCTCCAATTGAAAGATAATTGCTGGAATCGTTTTTTGGTGTGCATCTTTCCCCCATAAGTCCAAACTTTGTCTTGTCCCTTGAGAGGTTTGTTCAGATATTTTCAGACCAGGGAAAGAGGAAACCGCTTGGGCAAAATCAGCTTGTAGTCTCAAATCAGCATTCGTAAATTGGGGAGTTGTCCCTGTCAGACAGCCATCACCAATTAAATAAGCCAATAATTTAATTTTAGGTTCAGGTAGAGTTTGGCTGCCAAAAATTGGGATTTCACGCGGTACAGCAATAGTCACACCCGGTTTCAACTCAGCCAGGGGTTTCCATCCAGGTAGGGTACGAAAAGGGTGAGTGAGTGTGGTCTCAATCTGTCTTCCCAAACAAGTTGTTACTCGAAAAACGGGCTTTATGCCATCATCTACAAAGTCCGAAGGTTGAGTGGTTTTCAGTTGCCAATCTTCTCCCAAAGTTAAAAGTGTAGCCTGCTGTTGCTGATAAATCTGGGCAATGGTTAATACTGAACCATCATCTATGACAATTTGACTATCATAGGCTAAACATTTCCCCATGGACGGCCGGCCAGCAATAATAATCAAATCCGATCGCTGAAATCCCCCGGTCATGGCATCAAGATCGTAAAATTGGCAAGGCAGACCCGGTAAAATTTCCCCAGTGCTTTGGGATTGGATTTCTTCGTAGGTGTGGGTTAAAGTTTCCGCTAAAGAAACCAGACCTTGTTGTACCCGGTCTTGGGTGAGATTAAAGATTTTTTGTTCGGCTTGGTCAAGAACTTGTTTAATATCGGTGGCAGTATCATAGCCCAACTGCACAATTTCATGACCTGCGGTAATCAGTTTACGACGCAGATATTTATCCATGACGAGTTTGGCGTACTCGTCGATATTGACCGCGCTTACGGTACGGTCTAGCAGTTGTACCAGTTTGCTCTGACCGCCAATTTTGTCTAATAGATTATGGTCAGAGAGCCAACTATTCACGGTCATAAAGTCCGTGGGTTTGCCACTGTTGTGAAGGGTGAGAGTGGCTTGATAAATTTTTTGGTGTGCGGAGATGGAAAAGGCTTCCGGGCTGAGAATATCAATCACCCGATTAATGGCTTCTGGGTCGAGCAAAATACCGCCCAGGATGGATTCTTCCGCCTCGATATTTTGGGGCGGTAGGGTTCCGGAAAGGGCTGGGAGGTTGGACTCGCTGACCATGGGAAGGTGTGGGGACGGGACTCGGATATGGGAAGGATACGGGATATATATTATTTTCGCATGAGATTCCCTCTCCCTAAATCCCTCTCCCACGGGAGAGGGACTTTTCCCCCTTCTCCTGTGGGAGAAGGGGTTGGGGGATGAGGGGCAGCCATTACACAACT
>NZ_JAQOSO010000114.1:59924-105442 GCF_030068505.1 Roseofilum capinflatum BLCC-M114 | reverse complement strand
GGTGTGGGACATCACCACAGGAGAGTCCTTAGCCGTCCTGGAGGGTCATCAGGATGAGGTCAGCTCCATCGCCATCACCCCGGATGGTTCTAAGATCATTTCTGGCAGCAATGACAGAACCCTGCGGGTGTGGCCGGCAACGTGGCAAGGGTGGTTAGAGGTGGGATGCGATAGATTGCGACTCCATTCTTCATGGGTTCGCGCCCCCCTTGAGCCACCCTCAGAGGAACGGGAGATGGCCTTAGAAGCGGTTCGCACCTGCGAGCAGTTGGTCTGGAGCGATAGGTCAATTGCCGAGTTGCGGATACAGCAAGGTCTAGCCCTAGCCCAGAATGGAGAGGTGGAGCGTGCCCAGAAGCTATGGCAAGAGGCGCGGCGCTTGGATGAGGCGGTGTATGAGGAGTATGAGGAACGGCTCGGTGGGGGTTAGAAACCCGGTTTCTGGGAGAAACCGGGTTTCTCTGGTTCCTAGGGAATTGATTGGTGGGTATCCTAGATTTGGGTATAAAGGGAATGGGGCGGGTTTAGGGAATTGATTGGTGGGTATTCTAGATTTGGGTATAACCCGCCCCTACTGGCGACTGATCTTTGAGGCTAAATATGATTAAAACCATTAATGTCAGTGGACTCAATTCAGAACAAATTCAACAAATCCAAACTATTATTGAAGCGTTTAAGGCTAAAAATGAACTGGATAAATTGTCTGGTTATCAATACAATAAAAGTCGAGATATTATTGATGATTTGACAGACCATCCGATTCAAGTAGATGGTTTCCTGAGCCGTGAAGAAATTTATGACCGTTAACGATGGATGAAGTTTAATGGACTTGAAGTTTATTGATACTAACGTTTGGCTTTATCGGTTCTTTGATGACCAACGAATAGAAGCTCAGGAAAGACAACGAAAGCTCAAGATTGCTACTGCGATTACTAACCAAGCGAATCTGATTATTAGTACCCAGGTCATTAATGAGATTTCAGTGAATCTAATTAAAAAAGCCAATTTTGATGAAACTCAAGTTAGAGCGGTGATTCAATCCCTGTATAATCGTTGTCAAGTGGTGAAATTTAATCTCGACATTCTACAATCTGCTTCTGATTTACGCATGAGTTATAGTCTCTCGTTTTGGGATAGTCTGATTGTGGCGAGTGCGTTAGCCGGTGGTGCAGATATTTTGTATTCTGAAGATATGCAAGATGGGTTAAGGGTTTCGGAGCAACTCAATATTGTTAATCCCTTTGAATCTAGGGAATTGGGGTGTGGTTAGAAACCCGGTTTCTCCAAGAAACCGGGTTTCTGGTGGCTACAGGGCAGCAGTAGGTATGGATATTAAAAACATTCTCCGGTTAAATAAGTCACTCTTGGGTGGGAATGAAAAACTCACAATATTATTCAAATTCTACAACCAGAGCCTGCCCACCTGAGTGCTAATTTTTTCAAGATCTTATTGCTTTACACCCTGATTTTTTGTGGTATTATAGCCAAAATAATTTAAATAATCTGTATTCAACGTCATAGAACACAGGACAGTTTCCGGAATCATGCCAGAAGAAATATCTGAGAAAACCCCTTGGAAATACCGAGTCTGGAATATTGGTTTACCTCGTACAGGTACAACCACATTTTGTGAAGCGGTACGAATTTTAGGGTATGAGCGGGTTAAGCATAATCCTCGCTTTGAGGACTTAGGCGAACTTGATGCAGCATCGGATATTGGATGTGTAATTTATTATAAATATTTGGATTACAAATATCCTAACTCTAAGTTCGTTTTATACTATCGAGACTTAGATTCCTGGTTAGCATCGGCGGAATTTATCTACACCAAATATCCCGCCACAACCGTTGATATTGCGATTTTACGACGGATGTTAGTGTATGAGTCTGTTACGTTTGATCGGCAAAAATTCATTACGGCTTACTATCGATATCATGAAGATGTCCATCGTTACTTTCAAAACCGTCCGAACGATCTACTCAGACTCGATATTACCCAGGGAGAAGGCTGGGAAAAACTCTGTCCTTTTCTAGAACTTCCGATTCCTGACGTTCCTTTCCCTCATCTCAACAAACGAACGGATGTTTACCCCGAACCCAAAGTTTAAAGGCTATTATTACCTTGATGCATTCAGATCTAACGGAAAAAAATGTTCAAAGTTATGCTTTTGTCTTTGTTTGTCAACAGGGTGAAATTGAAGGGATGTCCCTTCTTTTGGCTGCTTCTCTGAAGCGATTTATTCAATGTGAATATGAGTTGATTGCTGCCTTACCCACTCCCTTTGATAAATGGGGCATCCCCCAGCCGAGAACTTTGGCATTGCTAGAAGAAATGGGGGTTCGGATTGTTTATTTTGAAAACTATATTCCAGGCAATACGCTCGGCGACCTGCTGACGAATAAAATTTACTGCCTTCAGATTCCGACGGCAATGGATCAGCTTGTCTTTTTGGATTCGGATATGCTCTGTTTACGAAAATTTTATGGAGATGAGCGCTTCTCAATTCCGATCAATGTGGCTTCAACTTTTCGAGCGACGGGAAGAAATTGGAACGCGATTTATGCGGCTGTAAACTTATCTGTACCCACTACTGAAATTGAAACTTTATTTAGTGGTGAAATGCAACCGCCCTATTTCAATTCTGGTTTTATTGGGGTTAAGTCTGAATTAGGGCCGATCTTAGCTCAAGAATGGTTTGAGTGCTTCCATAGAATCAATTCTTCTGGAGCGATGAGGGATAATCCTTATTTTCGGGAACAGGTTAGTTTAGCTGTGGCGATTATCAAAATGGGATTAGAGTACGATCTTTTGGATGAGAGCTATAATTTTTGGGTGAAAGCTCGACCCCTCGACCCCAACAATCTTCCCTATTTTCTCCATCATACTTGGCCTTATCCCATGTTATACGAGCAACCGATTTTAGAAGAAACGATTCGATCGCTCCTCGGAGAATATCCGGGTATGGCCAGAGTGGTGGCTCTATCTCGGTGGCGGTATTATTTTCAACCCAAGTGGTGGGTCTCCATTCAACAAACCCTGTTTGAACTCAATCGCAAACGATTTAAAGAATTTTTTAACCCTTTCTTGAGAGATCTAGGACTGGCACTGTTTGATTAATCCTTTAAGTCAAGCCGTGGGTTCTGCTATGGCGGACATGACTCTGGGTGGAGGAATTGGGGAGGGATAATCGACCAAATCTTTGACGATTTTCTCTTGCAGAACTTTAGGAAACGGTTCAGAAATGAGAGGTTGATTGAAAAAGGTACAGAGTTTCTCCCATCCTTCTCCACCGCAGATATCTAAGATGAGTAGGGATTGGGGGCGATCGCGAAAATAGTTCACCACATTTTGATAGTGTAGATCGTAAACATAGGAGAGGCGATCGCGGTTGAAGTCATAGCAGCCATAAACCGTGGCTCTTAAAAATCGTCTCAGTTTCATCTGCACCTCCCGTTCAGGAGATTCAACCGGTGAGTCACTAAAGGCAGCCCGCTCTCGCCAATAGGGTTCTAGAGAGTCTAGCCACTCTTGCTTGTTGCGAACCGTGAGGATAAACTTACTGTTGGGATAGAGGCGATCGAGATGGGGATAATAAGCTGACACCGTAATATCCGTAATCCCATCCCATTGAGAAAGCACAGAAAAATTATAAGTTCCAGACATTAACTCCTGTAAAGTGGTTGGATCGTCAGGAAAATGAACAGTACGCATCCCCAACCGATAGAGAGCATACGTGAGACTTTTGGTTCCTGTACGAGTCAATCCAATGCCGAATACTTTCGATGCTCCTCGCTGAACTTGACGCTCGTTGTCCGGGTTCACTTCCATGATTGATTAACTCCAGGTTTACTCAAATAGATCGCTGCACTCACTGACAATTTCCAGAGTTATATTACCGATTCCCAAAGGCAAACGCTATAAAAACAAAAAAAATATCGGGTGGCATCAACCACCCGATCGCAGAATATCCGATCGCCACCCGGATTTATGAATCGGCTTTTTGCCCCCCCGTTACCTGAGAGGTTAAACCGGAAATATCTTTGTAGAGTTCTTGACGAGTCGAGGCTTTGAGCATATAGCGCCAAACAAACCAAGCAGCATAGATAATTCCCACCAATTCAAACAGAGGGGCAAGGATAAAGCCCAGAAGGGGGATATGATTCACCGCATCCAAGACTGCCAAGGTGAGGTAAACAGCGACCAAAGCAGTGATGACTAGGGCTACGTTGATTAAGGGTTTTTGATAGGTAACAAAAAATTCACCTACATAGTCCGTTAACCGAGAGAGAATCGTCAGCACTTGGTTAACGGTGTCTTGTCCAGAGGAAGAAGACATCACCGGAGAGGACGCAGGAGACTCGATCAACTCAGCTTTAGGAGTCGGAGCAGGGGCCGATACCGGAGCTGGGGTGGGAGTCGGAGCTGGAGTTGGAGTTTTTTCAGGTTCTTTACTTTGCATAATTGTCTCAATCTCAATTCAGATTCAAGGGTCTGGGTGAGGAGGGTTAAGTGATCGTCACTAACCAGGTTAGCCTATTGCGCTAATGTTCAGACCTACTTGAGACTAGAGCAGAGTTTGATCATTGGCAAGACTTCAGTCACAATTACCATAGGGAACAGGCAATAGGCTTGATTGTAATGGGCAATAGGCAATAAGAAAAACAAAGGTGCGTTAGCTTAGAGTAGCGCACCTAGGGGAAAAACTAGCACTTCTGAAACAGAAGTATAGAAATTATGGAGTTGGTTCTTCCGGGGGTTGGATAGACTCAGAGCTGTTGTTGAGTCGTTCGAGTTGCTGTTGGCGGAATTTAGCGGCAGCATCATCGAGGTTTTGTTGTTGGTCGATGCTGAATTGTTCGGGGTTTCTAAGATTATTTCCCCGTTGTAGGTTGTGCATTAAGTCAAAAAACTGGCTATTTCCGCCCTGACTTGAGAAAACACCAGAACTCCCATCTTGACTTTGAATCTCTTCTAGGGGATCGATGGTGGTTTGGGCAAAAGTGGCTTGAGTCCACAGGCCTAACCCTAGGCCGGTGAGTAGGGTAAACAAGGTGTAGTTTAAGGGTTTGCTAAACATGGAACCTCTGGAAAATCAGGAACTAGGATAAACGACGACGCAGTAGGGGTTGAATTCCGAGGAGGGCGATCGCATCCACGATCAATAGCACCACTAAACACCCTCCGAGGGAAATATCACCCCAGGGAGCAGCCATTACCATACTACCCAATCCCCAATCGGAATGAGTATAAAGATAGCGAATCGGCTCAATGGCATAACTGAGGGGATTGAGACTAGAGACAATTTGTAACCACTGGGGCATAAAGGAGAGGGGAGCCAGGGCGCTACTGGCAAACAGGAGGGGCAAGTTAACCACGAAAATGACGGCGATCAGTTCGATATGGCCAGGAAGGGCAAAGCTCAGGCCTAAACTGACTCCAGTTACCCCTAAAACCAACAGGAGAATAATCAGGGTAATGAGAGCGAGTCCAGGGAGACTGGGAAATCCTGCCCCCAGAAAGATCCCGGCAATCATGATCGCAGCCGTTTGAATGAGGGCGAGGGTGACGATATAGATGGCACTGGCGAGGACAATGGAGTAGCGAGAGCTGAGGGGAGCGACGAGCAGACGGTTGAGAAAGCCAAACTCGCGGTCAAACATGACGGGAAGTCCGGCATTGAGGGCCCCGGAGAAGGCGGTAAAGACGATCACTCCTGCGCCTAGGAATTGCCCATAGTTGAGGCGATCGCCTAAAAATCCTTCGGGAGCATTTTGAAATAGCGCCCCAAAGAGGACTAACCACATCAGAGGCTGAATCACCCCAGCAATTAGGGTTGCCGGACGGCGCTGGAGTTGGATAAACAGGCGCTGAGTCAGAGCTAGGGTTTCTTGTATCAGTTCGCCCAAGGAGAATTGGGAACGTTCTTTCAGGGTCGTTAGATCCAAGTCAAGATTCGATTGAGGGGATGTAACAGTCATAGGTTTATTTCGGTTCAGAATCCACAGTTTTAAAGGGTCTCTACGATTTGAGATTAACGCATATTTTGTTTGCGTTCTTTCTTCAAATCGCGCGTACCTGCTGCGGCCAGTTCCGCATCCATGAGGGTGCGTCCGGTCGCCGCGAGGTAAACATCATCTAAACTGGGTCGAGATTGGGCAATACTAAAGACAGGTAATCCCGCTTGATTTAAGGCGTGTTGCACGTCAATTAATACGGTGGATTGGGTAGCCGTCGGATCGCTGTTGACCACTAAGTTCAAGGAATTGCCCTGAGCGCTGTTGATAATCACCTCTTGAACGCTGGGTAATGCTTGCAGGAGGCTTTTGGCTTGTTCGGCTTCATCGGGGGGGCAAAATTCCCGAATTCGCAGGGTAATGCGATCGCCCCCTACTTCGGTTTTCAGGTCTGAAGGAGTTCCGCAAGCAATCACCTTACCTTGGTCAATAATCGCCACGCGATCGGCTAAAACATCCACTTCTTCCAGGTAATGGCTGGTGATTAAAACCGTCGTTCCCGACGCTCGCAGCTCCCGCAGGAAGTCCCACACCACCACCCGACTTTCAATATCTAAGCCCACAGTGGGTTCATCTAACACCAATACCTTGGGTTGGTGCAACAGTCCGGCCGCCAAATCTAAACGTTTGCGAATTCCCCCCGAATAGGTTCCCGTTTTCTGATCGGCGTACTCTTGAATACCCAAGCGGTTAATCATCTCTTGGACGCGATCGCCAATTTCCTTCCGAGGAATATGATAGAGAGAAGCTTGCAGGTTCAATAATTCTCGACCCGTTAACACCTTATCTAGAGCCACTTCCTGGGCTACATACCCTAAGAGTTGTCGCGTGGCTTTCGGATAATCGACCACCGAAATTCCCGCCACTTCCACTGTTCCACCATCGGGAGTGCTAAGTGTACATAAACACCGCAAAGTCGTTGTTTTTCCGGCTCCATTGGGCCCTAGTAAACCGAAGATTTCCCCCGGTTGAACATCTAGGGATACATCTTTCACCGCATCAATGTTGCCATACCGTTTTTTGAGATTTTGAATCAGAATCGCTGGAGTCATGGGTTTCAGGGAGTATTTAGAATAGACTAGGGAATAGAAACAACAATAACCCCTCCAGAATACTATCTAGAGGGGAGAGAGGAGAGAGAGTTACGACGACCCAACTTGAGGGTTGTTTGACACTAGCTAACAGCAAAGGAAATAAAGAAGAGAAGTCCTACGAATACTGCGGCGATACCACCCATAATTGCGTATTGGGTTTTTTGAGATTGGGTTGGAGGTTCTGCTTGATATACTTTCGGCTCTCTAGCAAAGTTGTTGAGACGGCCGCCTTCTTCTGTGGTATATGGCATTTTTTCGGACTCCTGTGTTTGTTTATGATAACTATCTTAACAAATGTTTACAAAATTGGCTAGAGTCTGGAGGAATTTTTTTATCGATCGCCTGAACCCCCCCCGACCAGGGTATAGTCAATTCGATTAAGGTTGAGACACGACAATACACACACAACCTGTCTAGAATACCCGTATCTGTAGTAGGGGCTTTCCGGCCGCTCGCCCCTACAAATGATATCATCATGGCTAATAGAGGGTTAGAACCATGAAAAAAATCACTTTACTCTTCAGTCTTAGCTGTACCCTATTCGCCTCTCTCTTCACCCTAGAGAGTAAGCCAAGTTTAGCGCAAACTTGTAACTATTTCGCAGGGACGGCAGTGGGGGGACAAAGTATCAATGTCGATCTCTGTTCCATTGCTCCAGCGAGTCCTGAAAGTGTGGATTTTGTCTATTTCTTGGGCAATGACAAAGTAGTGAGTCAAGCAAACTGCGTTCAAGGGCATTGGGTCTCATTTCCAGAGCGACAAGTGAACCGTCCTCAGTCGGAAGCCACCCAGAGAATGCTAGAAATTGTTTGCAGTTATCGCATTGAGGAAACCAATGTTCCTAGGAGTCGTCAAGCGCTTGTTTTCGATCCTCCCTCAAATGTTAGAGTCTCGCCCAATGGAGATATTTTGTGTTCGGTGAGCGATCGCAGGGAAATCAATATTTATGGGTCTGATGGTGGAGGGTGGTATTATACGGATGCCTGTGGACAGATCGGAGTCATCCACCATAGCCAGATTACCAAATTCTAGCCATTTTGATCAATAGGCTAGTCATCGGTTCCTTGGCTCCTCCACTCCTTAAAACTGGCGTAAAAACCTCAGATCGCTGCTGTAAAATCGGCGAATATCGTCAATTTGATGCAATACCATGGCAAAGCGTTCAATCCCAAACCCCGCCGCAAACCCGGTATAAATTTCTGGATCGTAGCCTACCGCTTTTAATACATTCGGGTCTACCATGCCGCAGCCTAAGACCTCCAACCATTTGCCATTCCATTGCACATCCACTTCTGCGGAGGGTTCCGTAAAGGGGAAATAACTGGCTCGAAAGCGGATATCCACCTCCCCAAACATTTGGGTGAGAAATTCTTTAACTGTGCCTTTCAAGTCTGTAAACGTGAGACCTTCATCCACTGCCAGCAACTCCATTTGGTGGAAAACCGCCGCATGGGTAGCATCGACAGTATCGCGACGATAGCAGCGTCCGGGAGCCACAATGCGGATGGGGGGGTCATTCTTCTCCATGTAGCGAATTTGCACTGAGGAGGTATGGGTGCGGAGGAGATTACCATCGGGGAGATAGAAAGTATCTTGCATATCTCTAGCGGGATGGTCGGGGGGAGTATTGAGGGCTTCAAAATTATAGTAGTCGGTTTCCATTTCTGGGCCGGCGGCAATGGTATAGCCGAGGCCGACAAAGATATCGATCGCCCGATCAAACGTACTATTCAACGGATGAGTGCGTCCTTGGGGACGATAGACCCCAGGCATAGTCACATCCAGAGTTTCGGCTTCAAGTTTGGCTTCAATTTCCGCCTGTTGTAAGGCGCTCTTTTTGCCCTCGATCGCCGCAAACAGGGCCGTCTTTACCTCGTTCGCGACTGCACCGATGCGGGGGCGATCGCCGGGGTCTAATTTCCCCATTCCGCCCAATACTTTAGGTAACTGACCTTTTTTGCCCAGATAAGTCACCCGCAGTTCCTCAAGCTTCTGGAGATCCTCGCAAGAGGCGATCGCCTCCACTGCGGCTTGTTTGAGGTCAGCTAATTGTTGTTCAAGGTCAGTCAACATATCCATTCTCGGCGCTGGCAGGTCTTCAAAGAGCATAATGGCTTACCTGATGTTACCATTATTCCCGTTCTCCACTGCCAGATTCTTATGACGATTGTCCTTTCTTCCCAAGAGATCGCCCATTATCGCACGGAGTTAGCCGCCGAGCCGGAAGCCCTAGAAGCCTTAGACCAAATTGAAGACTGTGAAGGAGATCTCGAAGATGCAGCCCTCTCCCTTGGCATTCAAGCCGGACAACAACCCGATCGCACCGACTGGTTATCTGGAGTCGCCAAACGCTGTCGGGTTATTTTATGCCAAGATCCCTGTCAGAGCTATTTTCAGCAAGGACAACTCACGGCTGTCGTTAGCACCCTGAAAGCGGCACAAGTCTGTCCTCCTCTTCTAGTTACTCCCGTGGTTTTGTATGTCTTGAAATCTGGTATTGAATCCTTTTGTGATCCTTTAAATTACAAACAAAATTAAAGTTTTTTTTAGTTCCTCTCCATCAATCTAGGCTATAATTGAGAGGACTACAAAATTCAGTTATTTAACGTATTTTTCCGTTGGAATCAAGATCGAATATTCCGTGTTTTAACGGTTGCATCAGTATTGATGCTTTTTATCGTATTCATATACCCCCTTCTCAGAAACAAGCTTCTCAAAACTGACCGGAGCGCGTAGCGTCACCCTATCCCATAGGAGGTTCCGTCGTGAAACTGAGCGAAAAGCTATACTTAGGGTTTGGTCTTCCCTTAGTGACTTTATGCATAGTTGGATTTTATGCTATTTATTCTTTTAATCGGATTAATTATCAGATTCAAACCATCTATGACGATCGAGTGGTTCCCTTATCGCAATTAAAACGAGTCTCAGATGAGTATGCCATCCACATTATTGATGCAGTAAATAAAGCCAATGCGAACCAAATATCCTTAATGCAAGCTTTAGTTTCTGTGCAAAAAGCGCAAGTAGAAATTGAAAGAAATTGGCAAGCTTATATCCAAACAGATTTAACCCGTGAAGAAGAAACTTTAGTGCAGGAAATTCAACGTCTATTTATTCAAGCAAACCCAGAGATCAAAAATTTAGAACAAGTTCTAAGATCGGGCGATCGCCCCACATTAGATCGTCTGGATGGAGACCTGTATCTGGCGATCGATCCGATTACACAACGGATCGATCGGTTAACCGAATTACAACTTCAAGTCGCCGGTCAAGAACGGCAAATTGCTGAGAATATTTACAGAGAAACCCTATTAGTTTTTATCCCTCTCCTAATCGTAGCTATCTTGGTGGGATCTCCCGCAGGGTTTATCATTATTCGCCGAGGGATTACGGCTGCGTTGCAAGAGGTGATCGATGTTATTGCTCTATCCTCTACTGAAATCGACTCCATTGCCCAAGAACAGGAAAGAATTATCAGTCAACAGGCTGTTTCTGTAAATCAAACGAAGATGTCCATTGATGAACTCAGTCAAACAGCCAAAAAATCTGCACAACAGGCCGAATCAACCGTGAGTAATGCCACCAATGCGCTGGAACTGAGCCAAGCGGGTAATCAAGCCGCAGAACATACCCTGGAGGACATCAATACTTTAAACCAACAAGTCAATGGGATGGCCACAAAAATTGGAGAACTGAGCCAATATGCCCAAGAAATTGCCAGTATTTCGGAATTGGTGAGTAATTTAGGCAACCAAACCAATATGTTAGCTCTCAATGCGGCAGTCGAAGCGGTGCGAGCTGGGGAATATGGGAGTGGGTTTGGTGTCGTGGCGGCAGAAATCCGTAAACTCGCTGATGAAAGTCGAGAATCAGCCGTGAAAATCAATCATTTGGTCAATGAAATTCAAGGGGCGATCGGGGATACGGTGACGATCGCCGATCGCGGTAAGGTAACCGTGCAAAATAGCACTAAAACCCTGAAAAACACGGCGGAGTCATTTTTGGGGGTTACTCAATCAATTCAGGAAGTCTTTGTCAATAATCAAGAAACCTCCTTAAGTACCCAACAACAGCAACAGGCGATCGCCCAAATCTTGCAAGCGATTAACGAACTCAATACAGCCGCTAAAATTAGCACCGATGGCATTAGTCAACTGAAATCGGGTACGGAGCAACTGAAAATCGCCGCCGAACAGTTAAAATTTATGGTTTAAGTTAATCTCTAACATCCACATTCAAAATATAACGTCGTTCGCGCACCGAAGGGCCCCGCAGAACAATCCGCACGCGATCGCCAGAACGCACCCGAACCCTAAACTTACCTTGAGCATCGGTGCGTACTTCCCGGTTATTCACATACACAATATCCATCGGATCGGCTTGGGCGAGAATTATAGCCCCATTACCCATTGGTGAAATACTCCGCACCCTCAATTCAGATAAAGATGGCGTAATTTCTTCGAGGGTTGGTGGTTGCTCCGGATTAATCACCGAATAATATCCCGGATTCACCAACTCTTCTCGGCCTTGACTGAACACTCCCACCTGACCCTTAATCGTGGAAATCGCCGTTTTGCCATCTGGGCCCACATTCACCCCAAAAGACGTACCTCGCACCCCTGCAACCCCGGCCGGAGTCCGCACCCGCACTGGAGCATCCTCCGTAGAATTGGATTGGGCAATATCCAGATTCTTTAATCGGGCGATCTGCTCCTCGGTTTGTCCCAATAGACGCTCTGGGTTACTCACCCATGCGGCGATCGAAAATCTGGCTCGGCCAATGCCAATATAAAAGCCGGTAATCGGCCGATTTCCCCCTTCCAGAGTATCCACTTGAAAGGTGGTTTGCGGCGCTAATTCTACCAAACCAATTTGATTATCAATTCTTAATCTCGCTGTTGAATGCTTCCCGGTAATAATCTCATCCTCAGCATTGAGCAATCGATCGCCCACACGAGCAGGGCGACCATTAAACAAAACCGTGCCCTTAATTTCTTCCACCGTAACCGATCGCACTCTGGGCGCTTGCGCCACCTGTAAACTTAAAGATTCTCCTATTCCCGGTAAATCTTGGTTATACTCAACAGTAGCTTCAGGGTGCAGCGTTACAGATACCAGATCGGGCGGTTCTGCGGAACTCGCCGAGCTGTGTTGAGTCCAAAAACTAGAACTTAGAAGACTCAAAAATAGTCCTACTCGGAACAGGGTAGGAAACATTTGAGGAATATAGGAATCAAACAGCTTCATTTTTAATAGGGTGTTTTCAATTTTTGTTTGCTTGTTCAGTCGTCCTGATGCCAATCAGGATTATTTTTCCCTGTAAGATTGCAAGAACTAAATATGAATTGGCGATCGCCCTTTGTCCCCTTATTGCAAATCGATTGTCGCTTCTTCCTGATAGGGCTGGTTTTATTCAGCCTTGGAGGAGCGATGGGGAAGCCGTCTTTCCCCGTCGAGTCTACCCACAATTTACAGCCCTCTGACCGGATTACCCTTTTATCAGGGTCTCAACCCATGGCCAAAACTGTTGATGCAGATTCTCCGGACTCTATTTTTCAACAGGCCCTAGAATGGTATCAACAAGGAACAGCAGGAGGATTCGAGCAAGCGATTCCCTTACTGAAAACGGCTTACCAATTGTATCAGGAACAGGGCCAGGTACAGCGATCGGCACTGAGTGGTTTACTTTTGGGTATTGTCTATAAAAATTTAGGACAATTAGAACCGTCTTTAGACTATGTGCAAGAGGCTTTAGACTTTTATGAGCAAAGTGCCGATCCGGTGGGAATGGCGGATAGTTTGAACCAAATGGGTTTAATTTATCAAATTCAGGCGGATATGGATCGGGCGCTTGAGGCCTATCGTCAGGCACTACCGCACTATCAACAGGTTGAGGATATTGGAGGAGAGGCCTATACGTTTAATAATATGGGTGTGGTTTACGATCGCCTCGGTCAGTATCAGCAAGCCCTAGATTACTATAACCGCGCCCTTCCCCTCTGGCGCGAAGTGGAAGATGGCTATGGGGAAGCGGCAACCCTGAATAATATGGGGATTATTTACGATCATTTGGGGAATTATGACCAGTCTTTACAAGCCTATGAGCAGGCCCTGGTGACCTATCGCACTCTTAAAGATCGGTTAGGGATGGCGCGGACGTTGAATAATATTGGTTTGTATTATGATGCAGTGGAGTTATCCCAACAAGCACTCACCTATTATGAACGGGCGCTACCCTTGTGGGCAGAAGTGGGCGATCGCCCTGGTGAAGCGAGTACCCTAAATAATATGGGTTATGTGTATGCGGATCGGGGAAATTGGGAAAAATCCCTGAGTTATTATGAGCAAGCGCTACCCCTATGGGAACAAGTGGGCGATCGCAAAGGAAAGGCGAGTACCCTAAATAACCTGGGCTATGTTCATGCGAACCAGGGAAAACCAGAAACAGCCCTAGAGTATTATCAACAAGCTCTAAGCATTCGGCAAGAAATTGGCGATCGCCCCAAAGAAGCCCTCAGTCTATATCGTATCGCCCAAGTGCAGCAGAAACAAGGGAAGTTAGAAGAGGCACTGGAGACGTTGAAACCGGCGATCGCCATTATTGAAGATATGCGGATCGCCGTTGCCAGTCAAGAGCTACGCACCAGCTTTTTTGCCTCCAAACAGGACTATTACGAATTTTACATCGATCTCCTGATGCAAATGCACCAAGAGTCTCCCCAAAAGGGCTATGATGCTCAAGCCTTGCAAGTGAGCGAACAGGCTAGAGCCAGATCATTGTTAGATATTCTCGCTGAAGCTCAGGGGGACGTAAGTGCCGGAGTTAACCCCAGCCTCCTAGAGCAGAAAAAAAGCCTGCAACAGCAACTGAGCCTTCAGGAAGAGCGCCGGATACAGATCCTCAGTCGCTCCCATACTCAACGGGAAGCCGAGGAGATCGAGGAAACTATTAAAGTGCTTCTCGACCAATACCGAGCCGTACAAGCCCTAATTCGGGTCTCTAGTCCCCGCTATGCCGCCCTCACCCAACCCCAACCCCTCACCCTAGAGGAGATCCAGACCCAGGTTCTAGACGAGGATACCCTGCTGTTAGAATACTTTTTGGGCAAAGAACGCAGTCACCTGTGGCTCGTTAGTTCTACGGAGATCAAGAGCTATGAATTGCCGGGGCGCGAAACCCTAGAACAGAGTGCCCGTGACTTTCGGGATGCCCTCACCATTCCCATCCAACGGATACGCCGTAAGGTAATGGAAGCAACTGCATTTGACCTCAGTGAGCAGATTTTAGGGCCGGTAGCGGAAGAGTTAGGAGATAAGCGATTGGCGATCGCCGCCCATGGAGCCTTACAATATGTGCCCTTTGCTGCTCTTGCTGTGCCCGGTCTCCCGGAATATAAACCCCTAATTGCTAATCATGAACTCGTTCATCTGCCCTCCGCTTCCACAGTCGCCATCCTGCGACGAGAAACCCAAGGACGCAGCCGCGCCCCCAAAACCTTAGCCGTGCTTGCCGATCCGGTGTTTGGGCAAAATGATGGTCGAGTCAGCAGCAATACCACCCGAAAAGCCCAACCCCTACCGCCAGATTTGGAGCGATCGGCCAAAGAATCCGGTGTTTTATTTGACCGCCTCCCCTACACCCACCAGGAAGCCGAAAGCATTTTAGCCCTCGTTCCTGCTCCAGAGCGTCTCGAAGGCTTTGGATTTAGCGCCAGTCGCGAGTTAGCCACCAGTAACGACCTCTCCCAATATCAGATTATTCACTTTGCCACCCATGGCTTAATGAATAGCACCAACCCTGCCCTCTCTGGGTTAGTCTTTTCCTTAGTCAATTCTGATGGCGAACCCCTGAATGGCTTCTTAAGGCTTCATGAGATTTTCAACTTAAATTTACCCAGTGAATTGGTCGTTTTAAGTGCCTGCGAAACCGGATTGGGACAAAATATAAAAGGAGAAGGGTTAATCGGCTTAACACGAGGATTTATGTATGCAGGATCGCCCCGTTTAGTGGTCAGTTTGTGGAGCGTCGATGACCAAGCCACCGCCAAATTAATGATTGATTTTTACCAGACCTTATTAACAGAAGGAAAATCTCCCAGTCAGGCCTTGCGGGAAGCCCAGTTAAAAATGTGGGAAACCACCCAATGGTGGCAACCCTATTATTGGGCGGGGTTTACCTTGCAGGGAGAGTGGTTGAATTAATACAGCGCGAAGCGCTGTTATGGGGGATAGGGAGGAGACCCATTCCCCATTACCCATTAACGCAATTTTTCTGCCTCTCTTTGAGCCGCTTGGCTATTTTCTTGATAGCGCACGGTTCGGTCTTGGGCGATCTGATAGCGATCGTCAGAAGCGCTCACTTGAGCCATTAAATCACTGGCTTCTTGCCATTTTTGGGCTAACGCTAACCATTCCTGCTCCGTTTGCGCCGTCAGTCCTTCATTCGCCGCAGCTTGGGCCAGACGTACAGCTTGGGCAAAGGAATCGGCCGCAGGGCTAGAAGGCGCAGAATTAGGCGTTTCAGGGGCGTTCGTATCAGGGGATGCAGGAGAGTTCGTTTCTACGACAGGTTGGTTTTGGGCATTAGAATCATTGGGGGTACGCCACCAAGACATGACCCCTAACCCAGCTAAAACCAAGACGGTACTGAAAATCGCACCGCCAATAATGCCTCGACGGAATTGACGCTGCTCTCGTGTTAACTGGGAGGGCGTATAGTTGGGTAGGGGAGTCTTGCGCTTGCGAGGGGATTGAGCTTGTTGGTTATTCGACCATTGTTGTAATAAGCCCGGCTTTTTCAGCACAATTAATTCTGACCAGAGCAATTGACCTTCTGGATCTTGCTGAATTTCTTCCAACCACAACAGTTGTTGCTCGCGCACCAGGCGACTATTAATATTCACGCGCCGAATATTCCGAGGGGCGATCGCCTCTAGAATACTTGTTACCTTCTCCACCAAGGGGGTTTGTTCCAATTGACGCTCTTGTTCGGCTTCACATAACAGTTGGAGAATTCCTCGGTCTAGAACAGCCCTAGTGCGAATCCCTGAGTTAGCTAGTTTTTCATTCAACACCTGAATAATAGCGGCAACGCTACCCTGGCGAGCTTGCTGAAAAATATCATCCATCGGATCGACCCTCTGTCCTTTTGGTGTAAACCCTGGTGGAGCATCAAAGATATTGTTTTTCATTGTGGTTGGCGTGGACTTGTTTTCAAGGAACCAAGAATAGGCAAGGGAGAAAATGCTTCACTCCTGACTTGCCGTAAATCATACTTCAATCTGGCTGCCAACGTCATGAGAATCGGTTAGCCCTAGAATTTTAGGGAGGCGATCGCCTCCTTTTCCCAATGGGTGATTATAGCGCTTTATCTCCTAGAGTCTTAACCCATACAACCGTTACCTCCCTTAAGGGCTACCCCTTCTAGTTTGGACTTTCCTTTGCCATTCGGCTGTACCCATGACCACAATTGCGTATAATCTGTAAGGAAATTATCTTAGAAAACTCACCTATTTCTGAGTGCAGCTTAAAATGGCAACAACTTAAGCTAAGATTTCCATGATTACAGACCCCTTTGTTGCCTCTCCTCGCTTGATGGGGGAGAGAGTCAACTGCCCACTTTAGAAACCTAACCTTAGCAATGCCCCGGATATTAGTCATTGATGACGATCCCGCAATCTCAGAATTAGTTGCCGTCAACCTGGAAATGGCTGGCTATGATGTCAGTCAAGCGCCCGATGGCATAAAAGGCCAAGCTCTGGCGATTCAATTGCTTCCAGATATGATTGTACTGGACTTGATGCTGCCTAAAGTTGATGGCTTTACTGTATGTCAACGTTTGCGTCGAGACGATCGCACCGCCGATATCCCCATCTTGATGTTAACGGCCCTGAACCAAACTCAAGACAAAGTAGAAGGTTTTAATGCTGGTGCAGATGATTATCTCACCAAACCCTTTGAAATTGAGGAGATGTTGGCACGGGTGCGGGCCCTCCTGCGACGCACCGATCGCATTCCCCAAGCAGCTAAACACACTGAAATTCTCAATTATGGCCCCCTAACTCTGATTCCAGAGCGCTTTGAGGTCATTTGGTTTGACACTACGGTTAAACTCACCCATTTGGAATTTGAGTTACTCCACTGTCTTCTCCAGCGCCATGGCCAAACTGTTTCTCCGAGTGAAATTCTCAAAGAGGTCTGGGGATACGATCCTGATGATGATATTGAAACCATTCGGGTTCACGTTCGCCATCTGAGAACCAAATTAGAACCCGATCCCCGTCATCCTCGCTATATCAAAACGGTTTATGGGGCTGGATATTGCTTAGAGTTGCCTTCGACCAAATCAGAAGCTTCTTAATGGTGATGATCTGAACAAGGAGCGGGTCAACCCATCAACTGTATCGGTGGACAGTAGGAAAAGATCCCCCCTTGCCCCCCTTAAAAAAGGGGGAATAGGAAAGTCCCCTTTTTAAGGGGGATTTTCCGCAAGCGGACATGAAAGGGGGATCAAGATGTCCCACATAACAGCGAAAACTGCTATAACTGAGCCAACGGAATTGATATCAGAGGGTTGATTCCCTTTATTTAAAAGGTGACAACCAGCCGCGTAAAAAATAATAAATTGTCGCCAAATATTCATTGGTGACTTGGGTGCTTAAGGTCAGGGCTTGGGAACTAGGAATAAGATCTTCTAAGGTTATTTTTTTCAAAATCGATAAATCTTGACGGGTAATAAAATCAGTCGGGCTAGGAATAACGGTCATTCCCAGTTGAGAAAAGGTGAGTTCGGCCCGATGCATTTGTAGAGCTGAGGTCACTAGAATAATGGGCGTTTTTTGTAATCCTTGCACCTCCATGATTTTTTGGACTTGTAAGGCAGCGCGATACATATTATCCCCTTGAGAAATGGGTTGCAGGTTAGAATTATGGATGCCAAAACGCTGAAGTACATTGACAATATCTTGGGCTTCGTTCGGGGGTTCGGTGGTGGTGAAACTCTCTACCCTAGACCGTCCGGTAACAATGATTTGGGGGTCTTGATTTCGGGAAACGGAGGCCCAAAATATTTCTAGGGTATGAAAAATGAGGTTACCGCGATCGCTTAACTGCACATGACGATGATGTTCTGTGGTTACTGCTTCCGTTGTATTTTGACCGAGAAGAACAATCAGCCGAGCTTGTTCAGTTAAGGGCACAGGACAAGCGGCTTGACAGTTTAGATACCGTTGTTTCGTAGCTATCACGGATTCCGATTCGGCTTGATGGGCCAACGTATCAGCGACTACAGGTAGACTAAAGATAACCAAAATAGCCAACCCAACCCACAACAATGTTTTCCCCGGTTTCGCGATTTCCTTGCCTTTGAAGTGCAGCATCCCCGATAAAATCAGGATGATAGACAGGCCCAGGGGGGTAAGAGGAAAAACCAATAACCTCCAAATGTCTGCTACCACCACTGTACTGGGATTGAAAAAGGTCAAGATAATCAGGGTGAAAATCAGGATTCCGCCCAACCAGGTATAATACTTTTTAGGAATCCATTGCAGGAGAATCGCGTAAGCAATGACTGCAATCAGCAGCCAGAGCAAAAGCCGAGTGAGTAGGGAAAAGAGCATACTGCGGCCAGTCTGGGTTGATGACTCATATGAATTGATGTTCTATCACTATGTCCTATGGGCTGCTGTCCGGACAAGAAATTGTTCTATTTTTCTTGAGGATTTTTTTAACTTCGGGGTTCTTTTTCGCTCTAAAGACACAAAGGATACAGAAAGCAGAAACCAGTGACTCTTAGTCTGAAAAGAGTGAGTGAGTTAACCCGTTATTGAGCCGCAAAGCATGAGACAATAACAGGTTGAACGAGTGAGAGCAACCTTTATGTCCCAACCCCTGACTGAGAATCGATATCCGGAAGTGCTATCTCTAGAGTGGTCTGTTGTATCCCTTTCTGAGTCTACGGGGGATGGGCAACAGTATGATTTATATTTGAGTCTGACCTTGGGTTCTCAGTGGCAGTCCCTGGGCAATGGCAAGCTGCAATGGGGTTTAAAGGGGGGAGAATTAGGGCTGAGGTTGAAAGAAGGGTTTTGGTGTTCAGAAGGAGGTCAGGAGCCGGATTTGAGCGGGATTGGGGTGCGGGCGATCGCCTCTGGAACCCCGGAAAATCTCACCTGGAGGTTAATTCCCCTGAAATCTGGGCAACTATTGGCAGGCTCTATGAGCCGATGCAAGTGGGGGCGGATTCAAGCGAGTTCTAGCCAGGGAGCGCTGGAAGTGATGTTTTCCCTCAAGGCGACGGATATCCAAATTATGGGGGCTGAAGGGTTATGGCCCCATCAAGTCACGCCGAATCAAGTGGCGATCGCCGAGCAAAAATTGGCCCTGATGCTGCTAGAATCCTCAGTGCAACCCTACATCAGTCGCACCGTCTGGCAAGCTCAGGGGGACGTGAAGATGGAACCGAGGAGCGAGCCACCTAGTTTTGATGGGGCGAGAGCCTTAGACCTGATTACTCAAATTACGACTGCCAACACGGAAAACTTCCAAGAACTCGCCCAAATTGCTGGCTTAAACCTTGCCCAAGATTTAGCCGGAGCTAAACTCTTAGGAACCAATTTAAACGGTTTAGACTTGAGCGAGGCTAATCTTTCCCACGTCTATCTACGGGGAGCAGAACTGTGTGATGTGGATTTGAGCAGTGCTAATCTGCAACAGGCTAACTTTGGGGGAGCAGACTTAAGTGGCGCTTATCTGAGTGATGCTAATTTAGAGGGGGCCAACTTCCACCGCGCTAGTTTAGCCCTTGCTAACCTCAGTGGAGCGAACTTAACGGGGGCAGACTTTACTGATGCTAACCTGAGCAATGCTAACCTCAGCGATACCCAGTTAAAGGGGGCGAACTTTACGGGAGCGGACTTAACGGGGGCGGGTATTGTCCTTTCTGATATGACTGATGTTGTTCTCGATGGAGCCAAGGTTAATCATACGCGATTTAAGGATAATCCAGGATTAACACCAGCGATGCACGATGGGTTGCTGCAAAGAGGGGCTATTTTTGAGGAGGAAGAGACGGAGTAAACGGGTTATGACCTTGTAGCGCTTTGGGCTTCTCGGACAGGAACGGGCGGTAATCGGTTCTCTTGAGTTGTGCGGTTTAATGCTTGGGTTGCCGTTTCATTGACCAATACTGGCGATCGCCAAATGAACCTTGATAAACGACCTCAAACCCATTGCGCTCGTAAAATCGCACCGCTCCAGGTGTAGAGGCTTCTAAATAACAGGGTGTCTGGGTGCGATCGGCTATTTGTAGCACGGGTTGAATTAACATGCCGCCAATGCCTTGCCCCTGGTATTCTGGAGAAACACCTAGCATTGCTAAATACCAATGGGGTTCTGGAGCCATCTGCTCATGTAACTGTAGCGTTTGCCCCATCAGACGCATGTAGTCAAATAGCCGTGTCCAACGCATATAAAACGGAATAGTGAGCAGTCCTGATGTTATCAAGGGCAAGAGTTGAGATAAGTTCATCTGGGAGGCTTCTGGGGGCAACCAAATGGCCACACCTTTTAGCTGTTCAGCCGTGGTGTAAATGTGCTGATAGGACTTAGCGTAGCTGAGAAAGGCTTGGTTGCCGTGGTTGAGCGCCCTTCGTTTGGCGCTGGGGTTTTCGGGTAAGAACTCACTTAGGAGCGGATCTTGGCTGAATGCGGCTGAGAGGCAATCGGAGGCGATCGCAAAATTTGATGATTCTAAGGCAATGATATTCATGACGGTGTTAATGGTTTGATTGACGCTCACTGATATCAAGTCCAGGTAATCAATTAAACTAATGTTAAATTGTCCTAACACTCTAACAATACCTTCGCCATTTTCCCGTAGGTTGGGTTGAACGAAGTGAAACCCAACGTATTTGTTGGGTTTTCGGCTGTCGCCGACATGCACGTTCCTCAACCCAACCTATGAATCAAGGCATTTTTGGTTTTGGCGAAGGTATTGCTCTAAGGAACCGGGTTTCTGAACCCCTAAACTTGCCCCTGGAGTGCCTCTAATTGCGCCTGTAGAGGCGGGGGATTATAGCCCAGGGCAAAGGCTTTGGAGCTGTCTAAGGAGACATCTTGGGGGCGGGGGGCTGCCATGGGGACATCCTGTTGGCGGGCGGGTTGGATTAACTCCGTGGGCAGGTGTAGGGATTCTGCCATCAGTTGCCCAAACTGATAGCGGGAAATACGCTCTTTGCCGCCAAGATGCAAGAGTTCCCCTGGATGGTTGAGGGCAAGCAGGAGTCCTTGGGCGGCGGTGGTGGCGCTTACGGGGGTGCGCCATTCGTCGGTGAATAGGGCGAGGGGTTGATTGGCTCGCAAGGCGCGAATAAAGGGTTGGATAAAACTGCTACCCTGGCTAGGAGCTGCGCCGAACATCAGAGGCATCCGGCACAGGGTGACTTGGGGATAGGCTTGGCGCATGGCTTGTTCTGCTTTTACTTTTTGCTGTCCATAATGGTTAACGGGGGATAGGCGATCGCTTTCTCGGTAAGGTGCGCTTGTGCCATCAAAGACGAGATCGGTGGAGGTAAAGACGCAGGGAATTCCGGCAATGGCGCTGAGTTGGGCAATTTTGACGGCAGCGTTAATGTTAATTTTGTCGGTTTCTTGGGGATGATTTTGGCAATAGTTGGGGCTGGATTGGGCGGCGGTATGAATTACAGCATCGGGTTGAATGTGGGTGAAGAGGCGCTCTAGGGCGCTGAAGTCCAGGAGATTAAGGGCGGAGAGGGTAATCTGGGGTAAGCTGAGGGCATGGGTATGGTAGGTTCCGTATACTTGCCAGTGAGTTTGGGCAATTGGGCAGAGGTTCCAGCCTAAAAAGCCACTTGCCCCGGTGATGAGTAGTTTTTTCATGGGAGTTGTTTGGAGTAGGAAGAGTGGTTGCCCTCATCCCCCAACCCCTTCTCCCACGGGAGATGGGGAGAAAAGTCCCTCTCCTTTGGGAGAGGGATATAGGGAGAGGGCAGATGTCGGAGGAAAAAGAGTGGTTGCCCTCATCCCCCAGCCCCTTCTCCCACGGGAGATGGGGAGAAAAGTCCCTCTCCTTTGGGAGAGGGATATAGGGAGAGGGCAGATGTCGGAGGAAAAAGAGTGGTTGCCCTCATCCCCCAACCCCTTCTCCCACGGGAGATGGGGAGCAGAAGTCCCTCTCCTTTGGGAGAGGGATATAGGGAGAGGGCGGATCTCAAATGAAAGCGCTATATTTTGATTGAGTTGATTCTAATTATCTTATGTCTCAGGATGCCGACACGCTATTTAAACAGGGAATTGAGGAGTATCAAGGGGGGAATTTAGAGGGGGCGAAATCTCTCTGGGAACAGGCTTTATCTGTCTACCGTACCGAGGAAAATGCCCAGCGCCAAGGGGCGGCTTTGGGTAATTTGGGGGCGGTGAGTCAGGCGCTGGGTAGGGTTGAGGAGGCGATCGCCTATTACAAGCAGCATCTAAGTTTAGCGCAAGATGTTGGCGATCGCCCAGGACAACGGAATGCCCTGAATAATTTGGGCAATGTTTATAGCAGTTTGCCGGATTTTCCCGAAGCTCTGAACTATTATCAACAAAGCTTAAAGTTGGCTCAGGAATGGGGGGATTTGGGGCAGCAAGGAGAGGCTCTATTTAATTTGCGTCAAGTGTATCAAGCGATGCAGGATGAGGAGCAGGAACAGCAGTGTTTAGAGGAGCAATGGGCGATCGCCAAGCAATTACTGGAAAAACATCCCCAAGATATTTTAGACATTGCCCAACAGGTAGGCTTAAATCCCCTTTCAGATTTTGCCGGAGTAAATTTAGCCCAGATGAATTTTCATTATGCTAATTTAGGCGGCGCAAATTTAACCGAAACTAATTTAAGCGGGGCAGATTTAAGTTTAGCAGATTTAGCCCATGCCCAGTTAAGTCATGCCAACCTAGAAAAGGCAATTTTAAGTAATGCGAATTTGCGCGATGCGAATTTGCAGAATGCCAATTTACAAGGGGCAGATTTACGCACCATTTTACCTCGCGCAGATTTGAGTGATGCCAATTTGGAAGGGGCAAATTTATCGGGGGCATATCTGCAACGAGCGAATTTATCCCGCGCCAATTTAGAAAATGCGGATCTTTCCTATGCAGATTTGACGGATGTGAATTTACAGGAGGCACGGTTAACGGGAACTCTGTTAAAACAGGCGAATATTGAGAAGGCGAATGTTAATCAAGCCTATTTTAAGGATAACCCGAAATTGTCTTCAGCCCTGAAGCAACATTTGCGCGATAAAGGGGCAATTGTGGAGTGATGTCAATGAACAATGAACAATTAACAATTAACAATGAACAATTTTTATGTCGGCAACAGCCAATCTATAGCAAACCTAAATGAGTTATGTAATGGCTGCCCCTCATCCCCCTACCCCCTTCTCCCGCAGGAGAAGGGGGAAAAGTCCCTCTCCCACGGGAGAGGGATATAGGGAGAGGGCATTTCCCGTTGTACAACTCATTTAGACTAGCTATATCTACCCGCCACTATAATTGATTCAACGAACTTGATATGAGCTATGGGGAAGGGGCAATTTATTACCACTGAAGTTGCTGGAAATGGGGGGGAGCGGGGGGAGTTTCGGGTATGGGAAAGGGTACAGGATGCCTTTAGCGATAGATCTTGTTTGGCATATTGGCGCTATCCCCTGTTTTCTCCCCAGGGTAAGCATCGTAAGGAACCGGATATTCTGATTCTGGATCGCCAATTGGGAATTATCGTCATTGAAGTCAAGTCTATACGGATTCACCAAATCGCCCAAATTAGCGGTCATCGTTGGCATTATCAGGGATTTTACCAGAAAAGTGGATCGCCCTATCAGCAGGCAGAGCAGCAGGTTTGGGCGATTCTGAGACGGTGTGAGGGGGAACCGGGGTTAAAGTTGGGTTTGATGAGTCGGGCGATCGTGGCTCTACCTTATATTACCCAAGAACAGTGGCAAGAAAAACAATTCGATCGCCTCTTATCCGCTCCTCCTATTCTGTTTGAAAACCATCTGCGCGTCACTGCGATTGCCCAACTTTTTCATCAGATTGAAACTATCGCTCCCCTCACTTCAGGCGCACCCCTCAGCGAACAGCAATGGCAACTTTTGCGCTCTCTGATCGGTGGTACTCCCCTTTTTCAACCCAATCCCAGTAGCCGATGGCGCTTATATCCCTCTCCCAGTCGCGCCGAAATTTTAGCCCAAGCCAGACAACAGTTTTCCCAACTGGATTTAGCCCAAGAAACTCTCGCTAAAACCATTCCACCCGGAGTACAACGGATTCGCGGCATTGCCGGATCGGGGAAAACTGTGGTTCTCTGCCAAAAAGCCGCCCACATGCACCTGAAACATCCGGATTGGAAAATCGCGATCGTCTTCTTTAGCCGCAGTCTTTACCAAACCATTACCGAGCAACTCGATCGCTGGCTCCGTCACTTTAGCGAAGGGCAAGTGGGTTACACTTCCCGTAATCGCAACTTGCGGGTTTTTCACGGTTGGGGAGCCAAAGGACAACCCGGTTTTTACCGCTTCTTATGTCGTCTCTCTGGAGTGGCTCCGCGCACCGTTGCCGACACCTTAAGATATGCCCCCCATGAAGCCCTGGCGGAGGTTTGTATTGACCTGTTACGTCGGGGAAAGATACCCCAAGTTTTTGATGCTCTTTTTATTGATGAAGGACAGGATTTCTTAGTCCAAGATAACATAAAATTCGAGCAAAAGCAACCCTTTTACTGGTTAGCTTACCAATCCCTACGCCCTTGTAATCCCTTGCATCCAGAGCAACGGCGCTTGATTTGGACGATGGATGAATATCAACATCTCGATCCCCAGCAAGTAACCACGGTGCGCGACTTATTCGGCTCGGAGTTGGCACATCTCTTAAATGGAGTTCATCCGGGCAATATTCCCAAAACGGAAATCCTCTGTAAATCCTATCGCACTCCGGCCCAAGTGTTAAGGGTTGCCTACGGTTTAGCCATGGGAATTTTTCGCCCCCAAGGATGTTTAACCGAGTTATGCCAAAAATCGGATTGGCAAGCTCTAGGATTTCAGGTTGAGGGCGAACTGTTACCCGGCAGTTCCATTACTCTCACTCGTCCCCTGGATGCAGATTTAAATCCGGTGAGTCAGTTAGCATCAGGGGCACTAATTGAGTTTCAATCTTACGACTCGCGCCAGGAAGAGTTAGCGAATCTAGGTTATCAGTTAAGGCAAAATTTACGCCAAGATGGACTTAAACCCAGTCGAGATATTTTGGTGATTCTGTTGGGTTCTCGAATTCACACGCGCCAACTGGAGCCGATGGTGGTTGAGGCACTCCTAAGACAAGGCATTGATGTCTATCTTCCGGGACAAAAGCAGGATTCTGGCTCTAAAAATGAGTTTTGGCGTGACGGTTGTGTGACGGTTTCTAGCATTGAGAAAGCCAAAGGAAATGAAGCGGACATGGTTTACGCGATCGCCCTCGATCATATTGCCCAAGATGAGAGCAATTTATCCCTGCGAAATCACCTGTTTATTGCCTTGACACGAACCAGAGCTTGGGTTAGGATTAGTGGTACGGGTAACTATTCCCTTTATCAAGAGTTTAAGCAACTGTTACAAGTAGAAAATAGTCTAACTTTTACCCTCCCCCAACAGCCTCAGCGCTCCCTTTCTCTCACCGATATTAGTGAAGTAATCGATCGCTACACAGCCGGAGATAGAAACTTCCAAGGCATGAACTTAAAAGGCGCTCAACTCCCCGGAATCAACCTCTCCCAAGCCAACTTCATCCGCACCGAATTCCAGGAAGCCAACTTAGAAAACGCCCAACTCCAAGGCACGAAATTTATCTTCGCCAACTTAAGCCAAACCAACCTCCGAGGAGCCAATTTAAGGCAAGCGAAACTCATGGGAGCCAACTTATCGGAGGCTCAATTAGAGGGAGCAGATTTAACCCATGCAGATTTAAGCGATGCCAACTTAGACGGAACGCAATTTTAGCGTTTGTCTTGACTCAATTCTGGAACTCTTGCAGAATTGGCGATTTCGACGGTTTGTTCTAACAAAAACTAAAAAATCTAGTCAGCTCGGCAAATGTTTCTCTCTATAAAGAATACAGCGATAGCAATCTCCGAAAGTAAGAGAAGAGAGGGATTTAATTCCTATTTATTCAGATATAAGTTTAGAGCCTTTCTTTCTGTTACTATCACTGTGAGTAATTTTAAGATTCTCTATAGAATCTTCTCCACCTATGCTTAACGGTGTACTATGATCTACCTCAATATCATCTCCTATAAATATAGGTGATCCTGAAATAGCACAGCGATGATCTTGTCCTCTAAGTTTTTCAAGCTTTTCGGCTTCAGAAAGTTTAATTTTTCTTGGGTTAATTGCATATCTTTGATGAAAATCCTTGACTTTCTCTAAAAATAGATCTTTTGTAAAACTTTGTGAAGAATTTCTCAAATTAGAAAAAATATTTTGCAAATCTTGTTTGATCTTTAACCTATGAAATTTAACCATTTCTAAGTTAAGTGGATTGACAAGATACCAAAGAAGATAAAAGTCTTGTTTTGTACGCCTAAATGAACGAACTTGTCTTTGCGCTTTAAATAGCAAATTTAGTTCATCCCCAAAAAACTTATCCAACTCTTCTTTTCCTCCTTCAACATCCCTATCAAGCAAAATAACCTTTACTTTTTTTACAAAGCTTTCCACATTCTTGATACTTTTTGTAAAATTAGTCTTTTCCTTTTCATCTTCAAAAACACTTTGAAGTAGCTTAGTGATTTCGTGCGATGAACACATCCTTACATTTATACCATCATTCCTATTATAAATGTACAAATACTTATCAGCCTCCTTATTTTTGAGCCTCTGACATTCAAGGTATGCTAAGGATGTATAAAGTTCTTCGTTTTCCATCCTATCTCTATCATTACGGCTCTTTACAAGTTTAATATAAAACCACTTTCTATGCTTATCAACATTCTCTCTAATATTTTCGATAATTTCTCTATCCACCCAAGAATTCCACATCTCGAAAGAATTCTCTCTAATTGGATATGGCTTATTATTGAGCCTAACAAAAAGATCAACAGGGTTAAAATCTGGATTTAGACTTTCTTGAATTTCAACTACGAATAGTTCAAAGTCTAAAATCTTATCTTGTAAAGAAGGATCAAGATTTTTAAGATCGTTGTATTTTTTGTTGTTTAAATGCTTCAGTATTTTTAATCCCTTTAAAGCAAAGCCTGTATTTTTACTTGTACATTGATGACCACTCTCATCCATATACTTTTTACCGATAAAACCTAAAATTGTTAACAGGCGCTGTTGTCCATCTATCACCTCTGAAACGCCATCTTTACGCTTAAAAATAAAGATGGGAGGAAGACTAATATCTAAAAGAATACTTTCAATAATTGAAGATGCTTTAGATATATTAATTACTTCTGCTCTTTGATAAGAAGGACGAACAAGAAACATATTCCGATCCATCACTCTCGCAATGTCATCTATTGAATTTCGCGATGGTTCTGGCTTTGTTACTCTTAGAGATTCTAATTCACCCAGTTTTGTGATTGTATCGTCATTTTCACTCTTCCTAATGAGATTTAACTCATCTCTTGTCTGTTTATCACCCTCTACATAAGCACGAAGATTTACACCAAATTCCTGCTCAAATAACTTCGCTGTAAATGAGAAACGTTCTTGAACTACACGATAGTAATGAGAATCAACAAACTTATCATTATTATCTGAAATTGCATGACCTAAACGTTCAATAAATTTGGGTGTATTGACCTTAGATAAATCTATTTCTTCAGCATCTAATACCTGAAGCACCCATAACAAACATTCAAAAGCTGGTCGTTTTACAATTAAACTTTGTTCTGTAAATACCTGCTTCATTTGATGAACTAGATGAACTTTTTCTACAAATCTATCACATAAATAATTTACATCTTCTACCTCATTTGCCATATGCTCATACAATTTATCGAGGGTTTCAGTTCTATTGTTTCCCCATGAGTAATATCTAATAGGAAACTTGTAAAGAACTAAATACCTACGAATGAACTGTAATATTCTGCCACTATCAGACACTCTTTCACTATCCTTCGACTTCGGCAAGAAAAGATCGGTAACCATATTGCAGAATTCAGAATTTTGTTTTACAAAATTCTTGAAATGTTGAAAAACTGAATCTTCATCATATAGAGCATTATCTATTTCTGGCTTCTTTAAAGGGGTTATACCAGAATTATATCTACCAAATATTTCTTTTTTAACTTTATCTTCCAGGCTTGGATTGAGTCTAGGTTCGTTAACTATTTCAAATTCTATAATTCTAATTTTGGCATCAAGAAATAAATCAATTATACTTTTAGTTTCAGAACTAGCTTGTAAAGATTGATAAGTTGCTTTAGCTATCTTCTTTAGGGCTGTCAGACCATTCCTTGTCAATGAAAATTCGTTTTCTTTAAAACGCTTTATTGTTTCAAACCTTTGCCTTCCATCAATTACTTCAATGCCAGAACCGTTGTTAAAAAATATAAGAGGGGGGATCTCAGTACCCAATAAAATACTTTCAATAAAGTAAGTCGCTTTATGATTATCCCATACATAATTTCTCTGGTAATAAGGCTTGTAATCGATTTTACTTAAACTGCGTAAACTAAATAGTGAGTCTATAGATTTTGAATAAGTTTCAATTTTCAAGTGCGATGTAAAAATTGTTTCAAAGTCTTCTTGAGTCAAAAAACCACTCATTTTTATAATTGTTGTTGCCCTTACTTTTAGCCTTTTTAGTGTAGCATATCAATCTCCCAATAGTCAATCTCACCGAATGCAAACCCAACTTAAGGTTTCAGTATGTCATGCCGACCAAGACCCCCCAGAACCCGCCACTCCCGCCCAACTGCGCCGCCACCTGAAACAACTGCAACGCCGCGACCTCCTCCCCCACCGCGCCCTTCTCCTCACCGACTGCGAACATCCCACCCCGGAACTCATCGCCTTCTGCGAAAAACTCACCGGAGTCATTGCCGTTGCCTTCCTCACCGACGACCCCCTAGACGCGCCATTAAAAGGCTTTCCGCCGAATCAACCTAATCTGTTATCTGCCATTCAAACCTGGCTAGAGGAGATTTAAGAAACCGGGTTTCTGCTATAACTTCTCCGACTTACCCAACATTTGAAGAAACCCGGTTTCTGGGCAAATCGGCATAAAATTTTCCGATGTCCTGGGGGAATTCGATCGCCTCTCCGTTGTATGCCTTCGCAGTCAAATTATACAAACCTTGGGCTAAATGTTGGTTAAACTTGAATAACTCCCAGAATTTTTCATCCCCGTTAATCAGATGAATTTGGCGATCGCCCATCTTATCAGTTTCTGCTGTCATAGTAAACTCGTGACAATTTTCACCAATTGACACCACAACTTTGAAGAGTCCTGTGACTTCTGTGAATTCGATTGAAAGCACTTTGGTGTTCATCCTAAACTCCAGTAAACTCCTGTAAGGTTCCAGTATTGCAAAAAATCTTCTTTTTTCATTCGATATCTCGTCCCCTCCCAAGGATCGAGAATTAAAATATAGCCGCTTCTCGCGAGACCCTCAACGATAACCATATGCCCAATTCTGGCACCAATTTCCCAAAACACAGCCGCCCACAATCCGGTATTGTTCAAGATTTCCACAACTTGCCATTCTGTTGCCCCTGGCAAATCCAAAAAACCACCTTTCCACTGCCCAGAAGGATCTGGATCGAATTGGTTGAGTGCTGAGGCAAGCATTCCTGGTGCGATCGGTACTCCAGTTACCTGCTCAATTATAGCCTGAGTCACATCAATTCCCCGTTCCCGCAGCAGCATTTGGGCACAAGCGGCTGCACAAGAAAACTCGCTTTCTTGACGGACAACTCTAGCGTCTACAACTTCATCAATAGCAGGCCAATTTCCACCTGCACCAGCCCAAGCAGGATGCATCTTTTTCTTTATATTAAGTCACTGACGATTAAAAGCATAACCCCCCATAACAGCGAAACAACCTTCGCCCCCATCAACCTCGCCCAAACCCTACAAAACCAGCCCATCCTCATTCTCAACGCCCAACCCCTCGCCACCGAAACCCGCGAAAGTGAAATCGCCCTCACTCTCAGCGAACTCATCTGGGACACCACCTGTCCCGACCAAGACCCCCCGAAACCCGCCACTCCCGCCCAACTGCGCCGTCACCTGAAACAACTGCAACGCCGCGCCCTCCTCCCCCACCGCGCCCTCCTTCTCACCGACTGCGAACATCCCACCCCGGAACTCATCACCTTCTGCGAAAAACTCACGGGAGTCATTGCCGTTGCCTTCCTCACCGACGACCCCCTAGACGCACCGTTAAAAGGCTTTCCGCCGAATCAACCGAATCTGTTATCTGCCATTGAAACCTGGTTAGAGGAGATTTGAGGATTTGCGTTTTTAAGGAGTATTCGTAATTTCCACAATCATTTCCCCTTGGCGCAATTGCTCTAACGCATCAGATAAAGTCGCCGTCAACAATTGTCGCAAGTTGCGGTTAGTGACATTGCCACAAGTGAGCCACAAAATTTGAGGAGGCGATCCTAAACGACATACCAAATCGATGAAATCACTGTCTTTCGTCATAATCACAACATTTTCAGCCTGTGCTGCTGCAAAAATTTCGATATCTTGAGCATCTCGAAGTCCTAAATCTCGCAATGCGATCGCTTCCAAACCAAACGTTTCTGTTAGCCAATTGGCTAATGTGGGGGGCAGTTGAGCATCGATCCAAATCTTCATGCGGTTAGTCTGGGAAAATCAGTACGTCGTGCAGCAAAGACTAAACAAGCCTGAATATCCGCTAGTTCTAGATCGGGAAAGTCCTCTAAAATTTCAGGAATGCTAACATTTTCTGCCAACATTTCTAAAATATCCGTGACGCGAATTCGCATCCCTCGAATACAGGGACGACCGCCACATTGACCGGGATTTTGCGTAATTCGGTTCAGTAATTCAGGCGTTGAACTCATAAAATTTTTAAAATTTTTAGGCTAAATGAGTGATTGGTTTGTCTAATTAATTATAGCCGAGAATTTTACTAACTACAACCTCATCTGGAACTGTGCCGAAAATCTCCTCTATCCCCCATTTTATCAAGCATGGCACAATCCCGCGCCCTCCTCCTCACCGACTGCCAACATCCCACCCCGGAACTCATCCGCTTCTGCGAAAAACTCACCGGGGTGATTGCCCTTGCCTGACTCACCGACGACCCCCTAGACGCGCCATTAAAAAGCTTTCCCCCGAATCAACCTAATCTGATATCTGCCATTCAAACCTGGTTAGAGGAGATTTGAGAAACCGGGCTTCTCCCTAAAACTTGGGATAAAATGAAAACTATCCCACTTAATTTAGTGGCCGAATCACCAGACCCCAATTTATGATGACGCTTACAGAACTACTTCCCACCATCAAGCAACTTTCACACCTTGATAAAATTAAACTGATTCGCTTGCTGGCTGAAGACATTGAATCACGAGAAGAAATTACACCGTTAGAACCGGGTAAAAGCTATGACTTGCCAACCCCATACAATACTTTTGGGGCGGGGGCGATTCTCATGCAGGCAATGGAATCCACTGATGAGGTTTAACAGCAATGCGATTTCGTTACTCAACCACTGATTCATCCCAAAACGAATTTGATAACCTGCCGAGGATTCCCATTATTCTTCGGCGAGAAGGTCATACCATTGAAACCGTTGGATTAGTTGACAGTGGCGCAACTGTCAGCGTCATGCCCTATGACATCGGACAACAACTAGGGGCTATCTGGGAAGATAAAAAGGCGATCGTTCAAGTAACAGGTAACTTAGGAAAGCAGCCAGCAATACCTTTATTTGTAATGGCTCAAATTGGCGATATTCCACCGATTCAGTTAGCGTTTGCTTGGATAAAACAACTCGATACACCTCTCATTCTAGGACAGACCAACTTTTTTATGGAATTTGATGTATGTTTTTACCGTTCCAAGATGGAATTCGAGGTTAACCCTAAGTCCTTAATTTGAGTTGGAATGAATTTTAAAATCTGAACTCATAATGAATACAGAGGCGACTTCCTTAACGATAACCCCCTAGACGCGCCGTTAAAAGGCTTTCCGCCGAATCAACCCAATCTGTTATCTGCCATTGAAACCTGGTTAGAGGAGATTTAAGGATTTAAGAAACCGGGTTTCTGCGACAATTTCAGCTACAAACCAGAGATTTTGATAGAAACCCGGTTTCTGAAACAGCTAAAATATAGGCAAATCCTACTCACCTTAATATGACTCAAACTCTTGATACGACTGGACTCACACCGGAGCAAATTCAGCAAAGTGCTGTGATGATAGAGACATTTAAAACTCTCAATCAACAGCAGCAACCATCAACCAAAGAAAAGCGATCGCAGTTCGATCCAAGTCCGTTACTTTTTGAAAGCGAAATTCTCCAGCCCTTTAATCGGACGATGCTTTACAGCGCTTCGCGCTGCTATGAGGTACATTGTTGATCATAGATTTGAGTTGTCATTGCGACCGCAGGGAAGCATTCGCGCTTCGCGTTTCACGCAAGCTTCGCTAACGCCAAGATTCGGGGGTTTTGCGATTGCTTCATTCCACTGCGTTCCATTCGCAATGACATACTCTAACTGATTATTCGGATTTGATATTACCACAATCTACACTTTTAACATCAAGGACTTTTCTTGGTGTTCTCAAATTGAGGCGATCGATCCGAGTCACCTTTAATCAACCCACCCCGGAACTCATCACCTTCTGCGAATTTTAGGTTAAAATATCCATAAGTTAATAGACAAAAGAAGGTGAAAAATGGTTAATTCCTTTGAATTTAAAGCGAAAATTAAACAAGGGATGATAGAAATCTCGCCAGAATATAAACAAAATATTCAAGCAGAAAGTAACGTGAAAGTTATCATTGTTTCAGAAGAAACAGCCCAGCCAAGATTAATGGATAGATTGGCAGAAAACCCCATTAGTGTTAAAGGGTGGAGCCAACCCACAAGAGATGAAATTCACGAAAGAAAATAATGAGCGATCAACCAATATTTATAGATTCTAATATCTGGTTATATCGTTTCTTAGCCGATCAAGATCCAGACCCCGAAGAAGATGCTAGAAAACGCCAAATAGCCGTTTCATTTTCATGTCGGTTGAAAACCGAAACCAATCTAAAAAATATCGTAATCAGTACACAGGTTATCAATGAAACCTGCTCGGTGTTAAAAAGAAAAGTTAATTTTCCTGAAACACAAATTACTCAACTGATTGAAGAATTTGAGCAGCAATGTCAAGTGATAGATATAACAACCTTTATTCAGAAGATATGCAAGATGGTTTAATTGTAGAGCATCAATTAACTATCATTAATCCTTTTAGGATTTAGTTTCTAAAAGTCGAATTAAGATTAAACCGGGTTTACAGCGCGAAGCACTGCTATGAGGTACATTAGTATGATGACTGGTTTAAGAGTCGAGTCGATGATCAAATGATTGCTGCTCACGGCATTGCACGGGTAGTTTCTGTGCATAAAGACAGCTACACTGTCACCAAGGGAGGGAAAGAAATATTTGCTGAATTATCAGGAAATATTCTTTACCGCACCGAGTCAGCATACGACCTTCTGACTACGGGTGACTGGGTATATGCCGATTTCTTCGATAAGGATCAAGGGATGGTCAAGAGAAGTTAGGTAACTTGACTCTTGAAAGTGTTAAAACGGTAGTAAGTTCTTTAACTGATCTCAATCCTCATCTAGGTAATCCGATGACAGAAGCAGCCATTTTACAAAATCGCGATTATACCGTGATTATTGCCAGAAGCCCTGGGGATAATCACCCCACATCTCCTGAATTTAAGCGAGCTTGGGAACAAGCGAGATCTGGGTTATTAGCCTTGTATCGTCAATGTGCAGAACTCGATCCAGATTGCCTCACCCTGTATAATGCGGCTGTCTTTAATGGCAGTGTGGTTAATCCTGTCAGTTGTTCGAGTGAAGAAGAAATTATTGCTCTGCTTGACTCCTACGATCGCCACCAAGCGATCGCCCTAGAAGAAACCGTTAAACTCGCTCTAGACGATTATTTTACCCGTAAAGCCAACGAGCAGACTAAACCCAATGGAGAAATTATCCTGGTGATTTTGGATCGAGAACCCCAAAATCGAATGAAACTGATTAAACTCTTAGTAGAAGCGACTCAGAAAATGGACACCCAAGAAGAATTGGGGATTACCTTTATTCAAGTCGGTGATGATGTACTGACGCGGGGATTTTTGAAATCTCTCGATGACGATCTCGCGACAGCAGGCGCTCGGTTAGATATTGCCGATACCAAATCAATGGATGAATTAGACTCTGGGTCGTTGACAGATGTATTAATGGGAGCCATTTATGACTAAGAAGTATATCTCATCCGAAGACTATCGCAAAATGCTGGTTCAGGATGGCGATCGCCGCTTTCAAGAGTGGCATACTCAATATCTGAACTATCAGAAGGACTATTTGAATCAAGTTCTCAAAGGTCGTAAGGTGAAAGAAGTCTAATCTCTGACTGGTTTGGCGATCGCCCCCTAAATCCCTAAATACCCCATGACTTCTTCTATTATTCCCTCTTCCGATCACTCCCCTGACGCAGGACTTGCCCCCCTACTGCTCACCGTTGTCGAACTCATTCGTCAACTCATGGAAGCTCAAGTCATTCGGCGCATGGATTCTGAGAGCCTAAGCGAAGAAGAATTAGACCGAGCAGCCGAAAGCTTACAGCGTCTAGAAGAACAGATTATCAACCTGTGCGAAATATTCGACATCGATCCAGCCGACTTAAACATCGATTTAGGAGAAATCGGTTCCCTATTGCCCAAACAAGGCTATTATCCAGGGGAAAAGAGCGATCGCCCCTCCATTTTAGAACTCCTAGACCGCCTATTGCATACCGGCATTGTCGTTCAAGGCGACGTAGACCTCGGTTTAGCCCAACTCAACCTCATCCATGCCAAACTTCGCTTAATTCTCACCTCCAAACCCATCGGCGATCCAAAATAGGGGAAGCCTCCAAAGGCCCCCCTACCTCTTAGCCCTAGTGGAACTTAATCGATTTTAGTAAGTTTCCACATGCCAACGATGTTCTTTTTTCAGTTGTTTCTGGTAATCCTTCCAGTCAACATTAAACTTACTAGCCGCCGCAGACATCCCTTCATCAATACCGCCTTCCATACCTTTGAGACCACAAATATAGGTATGGGTATTCGGTTTTTGGATCAACTGCCACAGCTCATCCGCATTTTCCTTAATCCGGTCTTGGATATACATCTTACCGCCTTCAGGATTCTTCTGTTCGCGGCTAATCGCATAAGTAAGGCGGAAATTCTCTGGGTGTTCCTGCTGCATTTTTTCCAACTCTTCCCGATAGAGAATATTTTGACTATAAGGAATACCAAAGAACAACCAAGCAAATCCTCGGAACTTATAATCTTCGTGCTTCTCCTTAAACATGCGCCAGAGATAAGCACGGAACGGCGCAATTCCCGTTCCCGTTCCCATCATAATAACCGTAGCTTCCTCATCATCCGGTAACAGCATCTCCTTACCAACTGGGCCCGTAATCGCCACATCCGCACCCGGCTCCAGATTGCACAGATAAGTCGAACAAACCCCATAAACCGTCTCTCCGCTTTCTGGGTGTTTATATTCAAGCTGTCTCACACACAAAGAAACCGTCTTATCCTCCTCATCATCCCCATGACGAGTAGAGGCGATCGAATACAACCGTAACTTATGGGGTTTACCCTTATCATCATTGCCAGGGGGAATAATCCCAATACTTTGGCCTTCCACATACTTGAGGTCACCTTGGGACAGATCGAACGTCAAATGTTGAACAATCCCCGATCCCCCTTCAGCAACCAACTTTTCATTACTGAGGCACTTCCCAATGTAAGGATCTTTCGGTCGGTAAATATTGATGGGAATCTTTTGATCTTCAGATTTTTTATGGACTTTACCTTCAGTCCCTGGGGTAGAAGGGACAGGTGAAGGGACAGGGGCAGGCTCCCAAACTGATTCTTTACGAGAGGACGTATCAGCATTAAGGGGCACAATGTTAAGAATTTTGCCACCCAGACGAGCAATCCGCTTCATTTCCTGATTCATACGGCTGTAAGGCACAGTAATGAAGACACTACCACTGCGACGAACAGAACAATTCATATTCGCCATGCTACCTGGGTTAAGACCGACCACTTCAAACTGAAACAGACGGTTTGACGACACGCTACTGGCTCTACCGATTAAACTTGATGTATACATTACCTTGATTTTCTCCTTTCCCCATTTACATCGGCATATTACCGCAAAATGGCTCAATCACCACTGTTGCCCACTGGCGAAAGTGATGATTTAAGCGACTAGGGTTACTGTAAGTGACCCACTCTCATCGGTCAATCTAGCTCTTCAAGATTCAGGAAGAGCTAGACCCAATTTAGGCTTCGTCCTCAGAGGAAGAGGGCGCAGCAAAATTAAGGGGCACAATGTTAGTAATTGTGCCACCCAGACGAGCAATCCGCTTCATTTCCTGATTCATACGGTTGTAAGGCACAGTGATCAAAACACTGCCACTGCGACGAATCGAGCAATTCATACTCGCCATGCTGGTTGGGTTAAGACCAACCACCTCAAACTGAAATAAACGGTTAGACGAGATGCTACTGGTGCTACCGGCTAAACTGGATGTAGGCATAGCTTTCTCCTTTTCTCTTTTAATATTGAACTATTGCTAAAACATTGTCCTCTTGCCACTGAGACTTGGGGCCACAGGAATATCCCCACCCCTCTCTCCCATCTGGCCAGCCAGGGACAATGCCACCATTTTATCGAAAAGCGCCCCCTTTCAGAGGAATAATTAAGATTCGGTTTTCTTAAAGACCCCATTCACCGTAGCATAGGTATTGAGGACAATCCTAAATCTCTAAACTCGCCTTGTGGGGATGATCCCATTCTGGTAAAATTTCCTCCAGAATATTGAACATGGAAAACTGAGCTGAAACTCTAGCTTGAGTTGTCCCCAACCAAAGAGAGCGAGGCTGCTATTTAGGGAGCAAGCGCCCTCCGGTGTTGAAAAATCTCGAAGGGCCGTTTTAATGGGTTGCCCTCAACGCTAGTTTAACTCCATTAGTGATAAACCAAAACTAACTTTAGTGAACCCATTGATTGACAGAGGAAATCTATGACCAGTAAACCGGATCGCGTGGTTTTAGTTGGTGTTGCCGGAGACTCCGGTTGTGGGAAATCAACCTTCTTACGTCGCTTAACCGACTTATTTGGAGAAGATCTCATAACCGTAATTTGTCTGGATGACTACCATTCTTTAGATCGTAAGCAACGTAAAGAAACCGGGATTACCGCGCTCAACCCCAAAGCCAATAACTTTGACTTAATGTATGAGCAAGCCAAAGCGCTGAAAAACGGTGAATCCATAGAAAAACCCATTTACAACCATACCACTGGGGAAATCGATCCCCCCGAAACCATCCATCCCCGATCCATTGTTGTTCTAGAAGGGCTACACCCGATGTACGACGAGCGGGTAAGGGAGCTATTGGATTTTAGTGTTTATCTTGACATCAGTGATGAAGTCAAAATTGCCTGGAAAATCCAGCGAGATATGGCAGAGAGAGGCCATCGCTATGAAGATGTGTTATTTGCCATTAATGCTCGCCGTCCAGACTTCATGGCCTATATTGACCCCCAGAAAGCTCATGCTGATGTGGTAATCCAGGTATTGCCGACCCAACTGATTCCAGACGACAAAGACCGTAAAATCTTGCGGGTACGGATGATCCAACGCTATGGAGTTGCCGGCCGTAACCCTGTTTATCTGTTTGACGAAGGATCGACCATTGATTGGATTCCTTGTGGACGGAAGTTAACCTGCTCCTATCCCGGAATTAAAATGCATTATGGGCCAGATGCTTACTATGGCCATGAAGTGTCGATCCTGGAAGTCGATGGTCAGTTTGAGAATCTAGAGGAACTCATCTATATCGAAGGTCACTTGAGTAACACCTCAACAAAAGAATATGGGGAATTAACTCACTTGCTGCGGCAACATCCGGATTATCCGGGTTCGACCAATGGTACAGGACTGTTCCAAGTGCTAACTGGATTAAAAATGCGAGCCATTTACGAACAGTTAACCCAAGAGTCCGTAAAAGTTCCTGCTAGTGTTTAGATCTCTAGGGACAAAATCTGGGCTGTTGGTTCTCCTTTAAACTCGATCCTGAAAATGTCTGCGAGAGTCTTTTGGTCTGGCTCTCGCAACTGCGATCCTAAAGGGGTGAACAGCTCTAAACTTCGACTTCGCTCGACCACCACCTATCACCGATCGCCAATCGATTCTGTTATCCATGACTGTACCTTCTTCTAGTAACCCGACTCAATACGATCCCTTGAGTGCTGAAGCCAAATGGCAACGGTATTGGGAAGAGAACGAAATCTTTAAGGCCGATCCGAGTGAGAGTGGAGATCCTTTCTGTGTGGTGATTCCACCCCCGAATGTGACCGGTAGCTTGCACATGGGCCATGCCTTTGAAAGTGCCCTGATTGATACCTTGGTTCGCTATCATCGGATGTTGGGAGAAAATACGTTGTGGTTGCCAGGAACCGATCATGCCAGTATTGCCGTACAGACCATTTTAGAAAGGCAACTGAGAAGTGAAGGCAAAAATCGCTACGATGTTGGCCGGGAGGCATTTCTAGAAAGAGCTTGGCAGTGGAAAGAAGAGTCCGGTGGCAGAATTGTTAATCAACTGCGCCGTCTAGGGGTTTCCGTGGATTGGTCGCGGGAGCGGTTTACGATGGATGAGGGCCTATCGAAGGCGGTGATTACAGCCTTTATGCGCCTTTATCAAGAAGGTTTGATTTATCGGGGCAACTACATGGTCAATTGGTGTCCCGCTTCTGAGTCGGCAGTGTCCGATCTAGAGGTTGAAAATAAAGAGATTAATGGCCATTTATGGTATTTCCGCTATCCGTTGACTGAGGGTGGGGGATTTGTGGAAGTAGCAACCACTCGACCGGAAACCATGTTGGGAGATACGGCAGTAGCAGTAAATCCTGGAGATAAGCGGTATAAAGATTTAATTGGAAAGACGCTACGGTTGCCGATAATGGGGCGGGAAATTCCCATTATTGGCGATGAATATGTGGATGCGGAGTTTGGAACCGGTTGTGTAAAAATAACGCCTGCCCATGACCCGAATGATTTTGAGATGGGCAAACGCCATAATCTGCCCATGATTAATGTCATGCACAAGAATGGCAGTATGAATGAGAATGCTGGGGAATTTGAGGGTTTAGACCGGTTTGAGGCGCGGAAGGCGGTGGTGAAGCGCCTGGAGGCAGAGGGATGTTTGGTGAAGGTAGAGGATTATAAGACGACGGTTCCTTATAGCGATCGCGGCAAAGTCCCCGTTGAACCCCTGATTTCTACCCAATGGTTTGTCAAAATTCGCCCCTTAGCCGATCGCGCCCTCGAATTCCTGGATAACCAAAATGACCCCGTGTTTGTGCCCGATCGCTGGAGAAAAGTCTATCGAGATTGGTTAGTAAAACTCAAAGATTGGTGTATTTCCCGGCAATTGTGGTGGGGTCATCAAATTCCCGCTTGGTATGTGATCAGCGAAACCGAAGGAACAATCACCGATTCAACTCCCTTCATTGTCGCAGCCAATGAAGCCGAAGCTCTCGCCCAAGCAAAAACCGAATATGGAGAAACCGCGAAACTCCAGCAAGATCCCGATGTCCTCGATACCTGGTTTTCCTCCGGACTGTGGCCCTTTTCCACCATGGGATGGCCCGAAGAAACTGCCGATCTCAACCGTTATTATCCCACCACCACCCTAGTCACCGGCTTTGACATCATCTTCTTCTGGGTGGCCCGGATGACCATGATGGCGGGTCACTTTACCGGTAAAATGCCCTTCCAAACCGTTTACATCCATGGCTTGGTCAGGGATGTAAACGGCAAGAAAATGTCAAAATCCGCTAACAATGGCATCGATCCCCTGATATTAATCGAAAAATATGGGGCTGATGCCGTGCGCTATACCCTGATTCGGGAAGTCGCCGGTGCCGGGCAAGATATTCGCCTCGAATACGATCGCAAAACCGATGAATCAGTCTCCGTCCAAGCCTCTCGCAACTTTGCCAACAAGCTCTGGAATGCAGCCCGGTTTGTGATGATGAACTTGGATGGCAAAACCCCTGCACAGTTAGGAATCCCTACAGAAAACCTAGAAGATGGCGATCGCTGGATACTCTCCCGTTACCATCAAGTAACCCAGCAACTTCGCAACGACCTCAACCAGTACGGCCTAGGAGAAGCGGCCAAAGGAATCTACGAACTGATTTGGAACGACTTCTGCGACTGGTACATTGAACTGGTCAAACCCAGACTCTGGCAAAACGACAAAGAAGGAACCCCAGAAGAAACAGCCTCGCGGTTAGTCGCTCAACAAGTCTTAGCCCTAGTCCTAGATGGGATCTTAAAACTGCTGCATCCCTTTATGCCCCATATCACCGAAGAAATTTGGCACACCCTCACCCAAAGTGAGGTCACTTCGACTCCGCTCAGTGACCTCACATCCCTAGGACGACAACTCTATCCCGAACCCGATGAGACGTTTATCAATCCCGAATTAGAAACCCAATTTGCTCAACTGATTGACACCATTCGTACTATTCGGAACTTGCGGGCGATCGCCGAAATTAAACCCGGTCTCAAAGTCCCCGTCGTCCTGCAAACCGAAAATCCAACCGAGCAAGAGATCTTAACCCAAGGCTCATCCCTGATCGAGAATCTAGCCAAAACTGAAGCCCCAACCGTTTGTGCTGCCTTAAACGAGCCAATGAAGCAAACCGTTGTCGGAGTCACCGGAACTGTACAAGTCTTGATTCCCCTCGCTGGGGTTGTGGATATTGCAGCTCTACGCGCTAAAGTCGAGAAAGATTTGGGTAAGATTGAAAAAGAAAGCCAAGTTCTCCAAGCCCGTTTGGGGAATCCCGGATTTGTGAACAAAGCGCCTCAAGATGTCGTTCAAGGGGCCAGAGATACATTAGAACAATTACAGATCCAGGCTCAAATCCTGCGCGATCGCCTGAGTAATCTCTCAGATTAAAGGCGATCGCCTTTCTCCACCCGATCGCTTCCATGACTTACAGTGAAAAATCAACGGCCATGTTATATCTAGCCCAGGTACAGACAGAGCAATTTTTAGGTAAAGCAGGTTTACGGGTTTTGGCAGCTCAAGAGTCCGAAACCACCTGGAAACTGGCCACTCAGGAAGAAACCATTCCTTGTACTGACCATGAAACCTGGACTCAGAATCAACTGGTGTTAGTAGAACTGACGGAAAATCGGCAAATTCTGAGTATTTCTGATGCCAAAGATTGGGTATTAAAGTTAATCGAGCAGTATTTATCGGTAGGGATTACCCCAGAATTTTTACAATCAGAAATGGAACGGGCGGAACAATGGCGGCAAGATCTGACCCTACAAAGTCAGGAAGTTGCCCGTGGAAGATTGGAAGTAGAGGCTCGCCACGCCCAATTACAAATTGTCGAAGAAAAGCTCAACAAGGAAAAAGTACAACTAGAAGAGGAAAAACAAGCGCTGCAAGAGCAGCATCAGGACGCAGAAGAGCCAGATGAAGACGACGAGTCATCCCCTGAAGTGTAACGATCTCTGGGGCGCTCTTGATGAAGATCGATCGCTATCGACGCGCCAGTTGACTGCCACAGAGCAACTCGCGAGATTCTTGCTTCACATTACCCATCATCGTCGCCTGTTGTAATTGGCGGAAGGCGTAAAAATCTTCTTGCCCATACGGGTTTTGCAGCAGCGATCGCAGTTGGTTTTCCGATTCAATGGATAGATAACCGGTGGCTAATGCTTCCTGAACCACTTGGGAAATGACACTCATGAGACCTATACCTTTACTCGTTCTTGTTTAGTATCGGGCCAAACCCGAACATCGCTTGTGATTTGAATCTACAATCCTTTGTGAAATTTCTGTGAATTTTCAGTGACACTTTGTCAATTGGCCCAAACGCAGTCCGTAGTTATAGCAGTTTTTACAGCAATAAGGTATCATAAAGTATATCTGTATGTGTATAAGATTCATGGTTCAAACTCCCCTTTCTCCAGATATCCTCTATCCAGATTCGGACGGGTTACCCATGGCCGAAAATACCGAGCAATATGAGTGGATTGTCCGTTTAGTCACCAATCTCAAACATTTACTCAAAGATCAAGAAGCATTTGTAGCGGGAGATTTGTTATGGTATCCCCTGCAAGTAGAGGAACCTCCCGCACCCTGCCAAGCACCCGATGCCATGGTAGCTTTTGGTCGTCCTCCCGGTTACCGGGGTAGCTATAAACAATGGGAAGAAGACAACATTGCCCCCCAAGTGGTGTTTGAGATCCTCTCACCGACAAATACCCGCCGAGAAATGGCAGAAAAGCAAAAGTTTTATGAGGAGCATGGGGTTTTAGAAGCCTATTATTACGATCCAGAGCGCAAGGATTTCTGGGGATTTGTGCGTGAAGCTCCAGATGAAGTTTGCACATTAATAACAGCGTTATATTTACCTTGGACATCACCCCTGTTACAAATTCGATTTGAGTTGTTTGAGGATGGGTTATCGGTGTTTTATCCGGATGGGGAAGAGTTTCAGGAACCGGAGGCCCTTTTACTGGAGCGAGATCAGGCGAGACTAGCGCAACAGCAAGCCCAGCTAGAACGACAGCAGGCACAAGCAGAGCGCAATGAGGCGAAACTGGCTCAACAGCAGGCACAAGCAGAGCGGGATCGGGCCCAAGAGAAGCTCAACCAAGCTTTAGCCAAACTTCAGGAGTTGGGCATCGATCCAGATACGCTTTAGGGTGATTTAAGGGCGATCGCCAAAATCAATTGTTGACGCTCCACTGCCTAAAGGCGAGTGGATTCTTGGTTCATCAAGTCCACTTAAACTAAGTACCTTGCGATTCCTAGCAAGCGAGGTGGTTCTTTCCCCAAGCGTTACTTTTCGTGCGCCCCACGATAGTTGTATTTCTACAAAGTTTGTTTTGTTTAAATAGCGTTGCTTTTCAGCACTAGGTTTTGTTAGAGCAGGTTAATTACCTTTCCTGCTATACTCTGATTATACATACAATCAGAGACTATGGCAAGGACTAAACGACTACAACTTTTACTTTCTGAACTTGAATATGAGACTCTTAAGACCTATGCACAATCCAAACAAGTCCCCATGTCTGAAGTTCTTAGGGATTACATTAAAACCCTAAAAAAGCCGTCCTAAAAGGACGGGGCTTTAAACCCAAATTTTGGGTAAATTAGGATTAACCACACTTTCCTAGGAGTCATAACCGATGATCGACAAGCTGAAATTAATCCTATTCACCCTAGCGATTTCTGGGTTAGGCATTCCGGCATTTGCCTTTACCCTACTCCGGTCATCGGTGGGAGATGCAGGAATTGAAGCCCAACGCTTGCATGATTTCCCTTATAACTTAACAGGGAAAAAGATCGCCATTGGCCAGGTAGAAATTGGTCGCCCTGGGATGTTTGGCATCGATAAGAAAACTGACCCCAATCAGGTCATCAGCCCCATGCGCGTGTTTTTTCGAGATGCCTTGGCTGAACATAACAAGCATGTTGACCCCCATGCCCAAAATGTGGCCAGTGTGATGATTAGCTCCAATAAACAGTTTCCTGGGGTAGCTCCCGATGCGCGGCTGTATTCCACGGCAGTGGGATCTCTGCGACGCAGCGGCCAAGCGGAAGAGTGCCTCGCTTCCCAACATCTGGCCATGCAAAATAGTGGGGATTTGCGGGCGATTAATTTTAGTTTTGGGGAATCCTTGAATCAAGACCCTCGGCCCAATGCCGTATTGGATGGGAATGCCTTGTTGACTCAATGTATTGATTGGTCGGCACGGGTGCATAATGTGTTTTATGTGATTGCCGGGAATCAGGGCCGGGGTGGGATTTCGATTCCCACCGATACCTACAATGGGGTGACGGTGGCCTTCTCCAAGATCTACGGCGATCGCTATTCTAAGATTGATTTTGCCAATATTGGCGATCCGAGTTTGGGGAATCCCAGTCGCATTATTGGCTATGAAACCAATACTGATGGTCGCCGCTCCATTGGTTTAGTGGCTCCAGGGCATAAGGTTCCTTTAGTTAATCTAGACGGTACGGTGGGCTATTCCAGTGGCACGAGTTTTGCCGCTCCCCATGTGACAGCAATGATTGCTTTATTACAAGAATATGGCGATCGCCAATTGGCCCAAGTCAAAGCCGATCCCTTAAAATCGGAGCTGAGTCCCCCCTGGACTATAGACGCTCGTCAGCAAGAGGTGATGAAAGCAGTGTTGCTCAATAGTGCCGATAAAATTCAAGATTTGGGCAATGGCTTAAATCTGGGTATGTCGCGCACGTTATACGATCAAAAACATCAGTCTTGGCTCACTTCCGAAGCCTATTTTAATGCTCGCATTCCCCTCGATATTCAGATGGGAGCCGGTCATTTAAATGCCAGTCGTGCCTATGAACAGTTTAGCGCCGGCCAATGGACTCCAGAGAATCCAGTTCCGGCGATCGGTTGGAATTATGACCAGATTGAGACAGTAGGTAGTTATCAGGATTATATTTTAGAAGGCGATTTACAACAGGGAAGTATGCTCAGTGTTACCCTAGCTTGGAATCGTTTGGTAGAACTGCAAGACCGCAATCAAAATGAAGCCTATGACATTGGGGAAACCTTTGAAGACCGAGGTCTAAATAATTTAGATATATTCCTAATGCCTGCGGACTCTACCAATCTTCGCGATAGTCTTTGGTCTTCGATCAGTGATGTCGATAGTGTAGAACATATGTTTTATCGGATTCCCCGCACAGGCAAGTATAAAATTCGAGTTTACTATCGTCAACAAGTGAATGAAGCACAGCAACCCTATGCGATCGCCTGGTGGACAGCCCCCATTGAAAACTAATCCCCTGTTAGAGGTTTGCTACTAAAGTAGTGCAATATAGGAAATATAGGAGTGCGAGCATCTTGCTCGCAGCCTTTCTCTCTTACTCGCTACCTTTCTCTCTTACTCGCTACCGTTCTCTCTTACTCGCTGCCGTTCTCTCTTACTCGCTGCCGTTCTCTCTTACTCGCTGCCTTTCTCTCTTACTCGCTGCCTTTCTCTCTTACTCGCTACCTTTCTCTCTTACTCGCTACCGTTCTCTCTTACTCGC